>JAKJGF010000325.1 GCA_022704525.1 Bacillota bacterium
TCAAGTCTCGCAACCCATCCGCCTGATGCTGGCAGGTGTAGATTACTTTGTTCACAAGGCTTCATACAAGTCGATTACTCTTCTCATATGCTTGTGTAAACTACTTCTAGTAGTATAGAAGGTTATGTCATATGTAATTATTCTCCTTTAAGCATAACAATCATTTAGATAACCTCGTGTCGCAACTACCCCACAGGACTGTTTAACTTAAAACCACAGAGCTGACTGGACGTGAGAGATATCCCCAGGTGTGTATGTATCTCTCCTGAATAACTGCTGAATAAAGAATATTATTCCTTATGCCTCTAATCAATGTGAGAATTTACGGTTTGCACCGCAAGCCCCGTCCCCTTGTGGGCGGGGTCATTGACGTTTGGCTTCTATTTTCGTATATTTAGACATCCCATGGAACCTTCTTCCAGTACCAACTTATCAAGATTTCTGCCAGAATAAGGTCTCTCAAAAAGGCCCGGGGCAGATAGAGTTTGACGAAATCCAGTGTATCATATAAAAGTTTTTCAAGATCCTTTAAAGAATTCTGAAGAGATTTAAAATATTCATAATCATGGGCTTTCAATCTGTATATAAAAGCTATTGTACCTGTGAGAATTTCAGAAGGATTTCTATTTAATCTCCCCCCTATAATATTTACCAGAAGAGAATCTTTAGCAAACTCTTTCCATCGGTCTATAAGTTTGATGGCTTTTTTATTAATATCCGGGTCTATAGAGTCAGATAAAATTCCTTCTAACTTACTTCCTGTAACAAAATTCTCATCTCCAGGACTTATCCACTTTAAAATTGGCAGAAAAGAAGGAGAGTCCCATAATTTTTCCAGAGGCATCTCTATTTCTATTGCTCCTGGCATATCATTTAAAAAAAAACTTTCTTTTTTATCTGAAAGAAGAATGAGTAATTTATCTTTCCTTGAAAACTTCCATAGACCTGAAGTCTTTTTAGATTTTTTAGAAGATTTCTTCTTTTTTTCTTTAAGTTCTATAATAAAATCTCCCGAAATTTTATACCATTCCGAAGGAGAGAAGTTCCTATTCTTATCAGAATTAAGAGAAACAACCTCCAGTCTTATAGTAGAAGAATCATTTTTAAATTTCCATATACTTCCACAGGAGAAAGGCAGAGTTAACAAAAAATCTCCAATTAATGTTTTGAACTGCAAAGCATCTTTTCCATAATAAAAGAGATATAAAAAGTAAGACCAGGGGATAGACTCAAGTTTCTTTTCAGAAGGGAGGTCTTTCCAGGTATCGTAAAGTTCAAGCAGTTTATCTTTATTTATATTTCCCCATTCCATCCAGTCAGACCAGCCTTCCGGTAATCTCATCCATCGGGTCTCTTTTTTAAAAAGGCCTGGAATAAATTTTCTATCTCCCTGTGTATCTATATAAGCAATCCAGATACCACCCTTTTTTGATCCTTCCAGACCCATAGTTATTGGAGGGAACTGACCATCTTTTATATTTCTAACTGTAATTTCATCCGGAAACTCAAGAGGATGGAACTTTACAATTCTATCGTTAAGGGGATCCCGTGGATTATGGATCCAGTTAATCCTTATCTCTTCAGGCTTTTCCTTTATTGTTTCAATTTTAAAACCTCTGTATTCCGGATATTTAATTAAATTTAAAATTGAGATATTACTTTTTCTGAGTATAATAGATGCCAGTTCTATATTCAGAAATCTTACCTGGTCTATAAATTTTTTTATCTCAATAATACATATATAGTGCATACCGGTTTTAACTACAAATGTTTCATAAGACATAAGGGGAGTCTTTTCAGAAGATCCTTCCAGATAAGCTTCCATAGAAAATCTTAACCTTCTGTTCTCTTTTATATCCTGTAATTCCAGTGTATTTTCATTAATATCCAACAGAATTCTCAGGTCACTATAATCATCCAATTTTTGAAGAGGCAAATATTCAGCATGTATTTTCCAATCCTTCCAGTCAATTGAAAGAGAATTACCTTTTGTCCAGCGAATATCACTTCTGGCAAATAACAAAATTAAAGGCCTTTCAGTATTAGAAAATAGTTTTATTCCACAGAAGGTATCATCTAAATTCTCTTTCGCAAAAATAGTCAGTTTATTTCTATAAAAACTAACAGAGGTATTATCACAGGGAATAAATTCTAAAAATTTTGAAAAAACCAGAGAAAAACTTTTTGCATATAGAGATTTTTCTCCTGAAAAGTTTCTTTTATAAGTCTCTAAAGGTAAATATACAAAAGGCATAATAAGATCATCTATTCCTGTGGCACCTCTCAATTGAATCTCGTAAATACCCGGTGTAATATGCCCAAGGGGTATGGGAATATTTTTATCTTCATCTTCATAATTAAGAGGAAATAAATCATATTGTCTTCCCTGAATATCTGTAATTTTACATCTACCCCTGCGCCATCGAGATAAAGATTCCCTGGTAAAACATAAATTCAGCTTCTCAGGACTGACAATAATCGGTATTTCTTCATTACATATTATCCAGGGAGGGAGGGTTTCATTACATAATAAAAAGGGTTTATCCGGGTTAGAGTCAACATAAAAAGTAATTCTAGTTTCTACAGTTTTTTCAAAATTAATATCGGGTCCTTTATAACTTATAAGACCATCACTTTTTATACTACAGAAGATAAAATTCCAACCCTGCCACCTTCGGGAAAGTTCTATAGAAGGAGTTATTCTGAAAACCTCAGAAAATTTCATAACAGCTTTTTTAGGATATATAATTATTATTTCATCAGGATATCTATTATTTTTTAAATTTATTGCTTTATAATCTCTATTATTAAATATAAAAAGAGGAAGTTCTTCTCTCTCGTCACTTAAAGGGAAATTATATCGAATATAATAGTCTTTACCTGATATATTTATATGCCATTCCCTAGAAGGCCCTACAGGCAATTCTCCTGAAGACGAACTGGCACTTTCTTCTTTTTTTTCCAGGAGATCCTTATAATTAACCAGGGTTTCCTTTAGCCGGGGAAAGGTGATTACAGGAGAATCTCCTTTTGTAAGATTAAAACTGAGGGTTGGTAATGTAATCACAAGAGATTTGTTTTCTATAGATTTTTTAGAAATTTTAATATCCTGAAGATTATTTCGAAAAGTATTAACTATATAGTCAGGTAAAACCCACTGCCATGAAAGTTCTGATATTTCTTCTTCCCAGTCTCCTGCCATTTCTAAAATTCTATCCAGAAGAATTTCATTAACAGGTTTTCCGTATTGCAGAAAGGTTTGAATAGCTCTGGGAAGGGTTTGCATTTTTTTCCCATCTAACAGAACTTTACTGATAAGACTTGATCCTGTCTCATAAATCCATTCCGGATTATTAAATACAGGAAATATAATCTCTTTTATAAATGTATCAATATAGACTTCCGGAATAAGTCCATGAAGAAGTATACGAGTAATATAACCCTGTCTTTCACCTGCATTGTCAAAGGTTTCCAGATTATTTTCTCCGAGACATTCCATAAACATATGACCAAACTGACTGGATAATTTCTGTTCCTGTGGAATATTAAGTTCTTCAAATATATACTGCCATAGTTTACGGTTTTCTTTATCTTTATGGAAATAAATACCTGCCCATACCATATAAAGACTCAGAGTTGCCCTTGTCTGCCTGGTATTTAAATGTCTCAAAGTGGAAGGACTGTGAAGAGTGAATAAAGAAGAAAGATTTTCTTTTAAGACATTATAGATATTTCTATTCAGGGTATATATAAATTCTCCTATTAATTTAACTGACAGAAATTCCTCAAGTATAACATTACCCAGATCATAAAAGAATCGTGAGGGATCATTTTTCTGTGTAATACCCGTATTAAATATATTGCGAATAATAGCTTCATCAAACATGGTTTTTGATCCTGGTTATAAATTTTACAGATTAATTCAACAGGGGAGAGTTTATTCCCTTTGAATTTAAAGGTAAAAGTTTCTGTTTCACGTGAAACAATTTTAAAGTTAATTAATAATTACTGAGCTGAGCATAAA
>JAKJGF010000326.1 GCA_022704525.1 Bacillota bacterium
AAGATGAGGTCTGGCAAAATTATAAAATACTTGAAAGAGATCAGCCTGCATCTGTAAGTGAGAGACTTTCTTGGAAAAACCAGGAGTTTTTCTAACCAATGGAAAAAAGGATTGTCTGAAAGTCAAATTGAGCCTTTCAAGTAAAGAAGTGCTTATGTTCAATTTTTACCAATATCATTTTCAAGGCCATCATTACCTTCTCTTCAGATGTCCTTAAATCATAGAATACAGTATCTCTTGTCTCTGAAAACATTTCACCACATACCTTACATTCAAATATTCTTCTCTTACCACTCCGGGTCAGATATGATGCAACTGACCGAATACTTCCTTGACTATTTTTACCATAACAATTAAAATTAGGGTTGGGGCAAGTTTGACCCCAATTTTGTGGTTTTTTTATTTCTTTCATCCTCTTTCTTGTAATTTTACTCGAAAGAGGAGTGAAAGTTAACCACCAATTTTTATATCAAAGTACTAGCGGAAGAGTATCTGGTAATTGATAATGAATAATAAGTCTGAATATTCATCGGTTAAACTGATACGTCATCCTCTGTTATGGATAATCATCTGGACTGTCATTATTTATATACATGTTTTTAACGGCGATTTTCTTAACTGGGACGACAGGTTTTTTATTGAAAATAAATATGTTGAGAATTTGAACTGGCATAATGTAAAATTACTGCTTAACCCTGTAAATCCTGTTGAAACAGGGAATATGTATCATCCCATTCTCTTTCTTTCTTTATCCTTTGACTTCTACCTGTGGCATCTAAACCCCTTTGGATTTCATCTGTCCAATTTTATTATGTTTCTTATAAATATTTTCTTTATTTATCTTGTTACTATGAAGTTATTTAATGAAAAATTTATTGCCTCTATGACTGCTTTATTATTTGCCATTCATCCTGTTCATGTTGAACCGGTTGGCTGGATTTCTGCAAGAACATTTCTTCTTGCAGGAATGTTTTCTTTTATGTCTTTTTATTTTTTTATAGATTCTTTTAAAGACACATACAGATATGTCAGATATAGTTGTTCAGTAATTTTATATATATGTGCATTGCTTTCCCAGCCTGTCGTTATGTTTTATCCGGTCCTCCTTGTTTTTTATTTATATTATTTCCCTTCCGGTATAGATATAAAGAAAGGTTTTTATAAGGTACTGTCTGTAATACCATACTGTATGTCTGTAATTGCCTATATGGCTGTTCTGTATTTTTCCAATGCCCAGAGAACATGTGATTTAACTGATTTTACTATTTATGACAAAATTTTTACGGCTATAGTTATTTTTTCCAGATATATGAAGTTACTTTTATGGCCTTCAAGGTTATGTATTTTATATACGGTAAACATAGCAGAAAGTTTTCATGATTATTCTATTATTATTTCAATTATATCAGTGCTATTATTTTTTTCATTTGTCATATACGGTTTTTTAAAAGACAGGCAATTACTGTTTCCACTTATATGGTTTGCTATATTTTATATGCCTGTATCCAACATGTTTATCTTCCTTGATTTTTCTATGGCAGACAGATATATTTATATAGCTTCTTTCGGAATTTATCTGCTTTTTTCTTTAATCTGCCACAGACTGCTGATGAGGAAAACAGAGATTCTGAAACTATCAATATATGGTGTGTTAATCATTATTATTTCTGCTTTTTCTGTTATGACCTGCAACAGGGTAAATGTATGGCAGAACAGTTTTAACCTCTGGAGTGATACTGTAAAAAAAAGTCCCTTTTACGCTTATGCTCATCTGGGACTTGGTATTGAATATGATAAAAAGGGTATGACAGACGAAGCTATCAGAGAATATGAGAAGGTGATTGAACTTGATCCTGATTCTGTTAAAGGTCATATGAATCTCTCTGCCTGTTATTATTCGAAAAAATGTTACGATATGGCTATTTTACATTCAAAAAAGGCTTTAACTATTGAGCCTTCTCTTGTACTGGCACGGAATTTTTTATATAATTCATATACTGGTAAAATAAAAGACATGGCAGGTTCTAAAGAAAAATTTTTAAATATTTCTATGGAAATGGATAAATATATGCTTCTTGGCAGGAAATTTAAAGAAGAAGATAATAAGGACCTGGCGATTAATGAATTTATAAAAGCATTAAACTTGAATCCTTTTTGTGAACAAGCATGTTATAACCTGGGATTACTTTATATGGAAAAAGGGGATAAGAAAAAAGGACAGAAATTTTTATTGTATCTTCTGGAACTCTATCCGGACAGGAAAGAAGATGTAAAAAAATTATTGGATGATTTTCAGTGATATTTTAAGGGTATAGAAATTTTTTATTTTTAATGTCGTAAAATAAAGCTTTACATGAAACTTATATAGAAGCAATTTATCTAATAGTCATGACCGTATCGATCACAACCAAATATGAAAATGAATAGACAGTGGAGTATAAAACTTTATCATTTTCATATAAATATTTAAAAGGATTTTTATAATTCAAAATGGAATTTATATATTCAGAATAAAGGAGTATGTCTTCAGAATTGACCGGGATGCCCATCAATGTTGAAGTCTGACTCCTGTTGCAAGTTACTTTTACCCACTCAATTAGCTGCCCTGCATAACCACCATCTGCCCATATCAATTTTAAAAGAGAACTGATAAAACTTGCTGAAAAAGACGGCCTTACTATAAATGAAGATAATATACTCATAACTGTTTCATCCCAGCAGGGCCTTGATTTGATAGAAAAAGTCTTTATTGATCCCAGTGATCCCGTTATAGTAGAACTGCCGAGTTATATAGGAGGACTTCAGGTTTTTCAGGGCTATGGTACTCATATGCATGGTATAGCGACAGATCATGACGGTATTCTTGTAGATGTTCTGGAAGAAACCCTTGAACAGCTTAAAGGGACGGAAGAACATTACAAATTTATCTATCTTGTTCCTGATTTCCAAAATCCTGCAGGAGTGACTTTATCTTTAGAAAGAAGAAAAAAAATAATAGAACTCAGTAAAAAGTATGATGTACTTATTATAGAGGATACTCCATTTACGCTTTACGAGATTCTTGATTATGGATTGTTATGAAACTAACTATAATATATACAAAAATATTAGAAATAAGTCATGCATTTTATATTCTTAATTTAAGCAGGATTATAATTTACCTGAATGAATATTTCTTTTATGAAACAATATCTTACATTACCACTGACAATAACTGTTATATTATTTTTACTCATATCTACTGTAATAGTATATTATTTTGATATTACTGGTAATCCTATCTGGAATACACCAAAGTTTATACCATTTATATTAATTATACCTTTAGCCATAACAGGATGGCTTCCCCTGGGTTTTTATGCACTCTATATATATAAAAAAGAAAAAAACACTCTGAGTATTATAATGCTTTTGATAACTATCATATGGATCATATCTCTACTGGTATTCATAGGTTGTACAATAAGATTTTTGATAGAATTATCAAATAAATTTCTGGGATTTTAAAATTTAGCTTTTGAATCATCCATTTTTAATATATTTATAACTGCATTTGTATCCAGCAAATATTTACCATTCATCTCTTAATCTCCTCTGATAGAGGACAGGATCTTCTTCAAAATTTTTTAAAATTCCTCTGTATTTTATTAATTCCCTGGCTTTCATACCTTTATCTTCTTCAGATTTGTCTTCAAGAATAGTAATAAGAACTTTTGCTTTTTTTATATTTACAGGCTCATCTGTTATTATTTTCCCTTCATCATAAATAGCCTCTATTGTTCTATACATTCAATAACACCTTCTTTCTGGCTCTCTGGTATAAGATTAATATATGTCCCTTACTCCTTTATTTTATCACAATTCTGTCCTTTTTCCTATTCTTTCTGTCTGAATCACGGATTAGAGTGTTTCTCAAAAAATTATTCCGAAATTCCACATATAGATTTTACCAGGTCTGGATTATGAAAAAAGGTTTGCAAATTATTGATTATAATTTCCTGAAGTTCA
>JAKJGF010000095.1 GCA_022704525.1 Bacillota bacterium
GAAGAAGGATTATATACATATTTTCAAAATGACGATATTCATATACTTTATCCAATATATAAGGTTTTACTCTATTATCTCTTATCCTTATCTTTATTGTTTTCATCTCTTAATTCCTTTATCAATCATCATAAACTTAAAGTAAGGACATTTTTGATAGGCAGTATCAGGGTTTAATCTGTCAAAAAGGGATTTTCCTGTTGTAGTTTTTGTATAAACCTTATGTAACTGTTCTTTATATAATCTTTTTAATAACTTTGCCGGTGGTTCATTGAAATTAATAGTTTCCGGTTTTAAAGATTTTTTAGTTATTTTTTTAGAAATCGGTAATGGGAAGATAGATATATCGCTAAAAAGAAGGCTTTCTATTTCATGAACTGCAAAGAATTGTTTAAATTTAGGATGAGCAACTTTTTTTTCTATACTTCCTTTCGCCCATTCATAACGTTTCCCAACACTTTCTATTTTTTCAGGAAAATCCAATCCATAGAGGTCTAACAGACCTATAGCAGCAATAATTTCCTGGCTATTTTTACCTGTAAAAAGCATATGAACTCTATCTTTAATATCTATAAGATATTCTGAATTACTCTGGAAACGAATAACACTTATACCTGCCGGTAAGTCCAACCTCTTATCCAGCCATTTTTTTAAAAAAGAGGCTATTGCCTTTTCTTCTGTATGGCCTTCGACAAAAATTATAAATTTCATAATAATTCCTCCAGATTACCAGAGAGGAAAAGTTTTCCGAGGGTATATTTTTGAAGCCATCTTTCAAGTTCTGCTCCATCACAGTTTTTTAAATTTGTTTCTCCCGATTCATTTTTAAATACTGTAACTGTTGGATTAAATTCTCCAATACAGTTCAGTAATTCAGCAGAATGAGTAGATAGAACTATCTGTGTTCTTTCTGAAGCAGCATAAGCATATTCTGCTATTACAGGCAACATGGCAGGGTGAAGTCCATTTTCCGGTTCATCTATAATAATCATTGCCGGAGGTTCCGGATTGGCCAGAATTGCCAGTAATAAGAGATATTTTATAGTTCCGTCTGAAAGATCTGCCATTCCCTGTGGGCGTTTCATAGATTTCCATATTATTTTCAATTGAATTCTCTGATCTTCTGCCGGAGGAAAGACCAGTTCCACAAATTCACTGTCAAAAGCTGCATTCATTGCCATATCTATATCAGATTTAAAATCTCTGTTAGATGAGTAAAGAGTATGAAGGACAGGAATTAAATTCTGTCCGTCTGAGGAGACTTTTTTTTCTACACGAAGTAAGGAAGAGCGTCTTATCGGAGCATTTTCTCCGACAGGCATATCATGATAAAGAGTAATTTCGTTTATCCATCTTCTGAATGCCCGGTACACCTGGTCTTCTACAGGAGACATCTGGGAATAAATTGTCTCTGTAAAGGAATATTTCCCTTCACTATATTCACCGGAATATAAGGGAGATGATAGATCAACAGGAACTTTTTTATTTAATTCAAGCAATTCCGATGGAAGGAGTTCTTTTTTGTCACTCTTATTTTTTAATGTTTCTTTCTGTATAAAATAAGTTCCACTTTTCAATCTGTATTTCAATGAAAAGCCATATTCAAGTGATTTATCATCTGAAACAAGCTCGAGATTCCATTTAATCGTATCCACCTGTCCATCCCAGAGAAGAGGATATACTCCTCCTGTATTTACCAGAGTCTCATAGAGTTTACCTTTACATGCTTCTACCATAAGAGACAGGGCTTTTATAAGGTTTGATTTTCCTGAACCGTTTGGCCCAATAAGCACATTCAGTTTTCCTGGATGCCAGGTGATATTTTTCAGGGAACGATATCCTTCTATATTTAAATTAAGTAATTGCAATTTCTATCCCCCTTTTTTCTTTACCTGAAAAAAGTAAAGAAATTTAAACTTGTCATCGGGAAGAAGTTTTTTTAATATTTTTTCTACATCATTTTTTGTAACTCCACTTGCTACAATAAACCCATCAAGAATGGCAAACCAGGCATCAGAAAAACCAAGTTCCCGTAAACTTTTACTGTAGTTTCTGGCATAAATTTTACCCATTTCCTGGTGGTAAAGTATGAGCAATTTTTCATTTTTATCTTTAAGTTCCATTATTTCTTCCAGATACATTTCCCGATTTCTCTCATTCTTCAGATAAAATTTTAATCTATCCTCATCTGCTTCTTCTTTTTTAACCGGTATAAACGGCAGGGATGTGATAATACCGTAGACAGCTCTGGCTTCTTCATAGCTATCTTTAAAACTCCTTGTTACATTCCCGCTAAAAGTGATACGATATGGTACAAAAATACCGGTATAGGTAATTTTATCTTTAAATGGTAAGAGTATAGTTTCTGCCATTAAAGGCAGATAATTACCAATCAGTTCTTCAAAACTATTAACAAGCCCAAGAACTCCGTAAGCTTTTGGGGGCACATTTGCATCAAGAAAGACAGTATAATTTTTCAGGTGTTTCATAATTAAGAATTTTTCTTTAACGAAGTTTTTCCAGCTTTTAATTATATTTAATTCATCAGCAGAGAATTTATAGGGATTGACCTCCACAAAGGAATCTATCAAATGTGAATTTTCATATAGATTTAATGTTAAATCTTTTATCTTTTCCATAGGAGTTTTTTTAAGATCTTCTATGGATATCAAATTTTTTGTTATATTAAGTTTCTGGTTAGCATATACAAGTAATGAATTATGCAGTTTGTAGAACAGATCAGTATCCTCTTTTGATAACTTCATTTTCTAATTTCCCCCTTATTAATTTCATTTTTTTGAATTATTTTTTGTGGATTTTCTTCATCTAATTCCCATTTTAAAGGATTATTTATAATATATTCTTTGATTTGATTTAAATCTTTTTCATCACGAACAATACGTTCATAGTAATTTCGTTGCCAGATAGTTATGCCAGGGGTGTTACGAAGTAAATTGATTTGTTTTGTTGCTGCAGATTTGAATGAGCGTATAATTACTGGTAATGAATTTTTAACAGGTCTATTAAACACATTTGCCTTAGAATTATGGTATTCCTTTGCAGGGGCCTTTGTAGGGGCACAGCATGCTGTGCCCCTACGGGTAATATGGATAATACCATGTATATGATTTGGCATTACAAAAAACACATTTAATCTGGTATTTGGGAAATGTGTTGGTATATTTTTCCAGCATAAATAGACAATTTCTCCAAATTTATTCAAAAGCATTTTACCATTAGATATATTTCCTAATATACATTCTTTATTATAAGTACAAACTGTTACAAAGTATATTCCTTCACTGGTATAATCGTATCCCTTTAATCTTATTGATTTTCTATGATGCTTTTCAGGATTATAATTTTTATTCATACTCTTACTATTTCCACCATCCCGGCTTCGGCAATTTCCCCTCCCTGCACCATCTTCTTTCATCTGCCCTCCATAAGGCTCTGTCTGAAATGGCTTTATCCAGATCTTTTTTTGCAAGCACTTCAGAGGAAAGAAGTCCTGCTTTCTGAAGTGGTGCAATATTTACTCTGACTCCGTCATTAATATCAGGTATATAGGCCATTTCCTGTCTCAAAAGAGCATCCTGTGAATCTGGAAATGATTTTATACCATCTATAGAACACCATTTATCACTGGTTTCTTTTTTTATTATATCTGCCAGTGTTTTACTGTCAAAACCTTCTGTGATGACTTTTTTTAAAGTCATATCGAAATCCTTAAGCTCCTGAATTAAACCTCCCAGTTCCACCCGGCGGATTTCCTGCCTGTCACTTCGGCCGTCTGGAGAAATAGACTCTATACTTCTGAGTTCTGTTTCATATCTCTGTCTTAAGGGGCCTACATACTGACTTCTTATTTTTGGTAGAAGATCTCCATCCAGTTTATGATAATAAACAAGACAGGAAAAGGCAGGTTTTCTTTTATTAGTAAACCTGCTACTCTGTAATTGCCAGGCTACAGGCCGTTTTTTAAACTGTTTTATGTGGTGTTTGAAGAATTCTCCTTCAAGCCATTTTTCAATGGTAATACCCATGATTTCAGAAAATTCCCTTTCAATAGATGCAACATTTCCTCCTTCAAATTCAGCAGAAATACCTTCTCTTACCCTCTGGAGCAGAGCAGATTCGTCAGTTCCTTCTGTAAGGGGAATAATGCCGTCTTTATCAGCCCAGTCAGGAACATCTTCTCCCGCTTCAATCTGCTTCGGCCATCTGTGGCCGAGAAGGCGAAGGATTATAACAGTAAAACGATCTTCAGTAAATTTTCTTTCTTCGGGAATACAGCGCCATCCTTCCTGTTCAATGCCTTCTTTTAAGAGCCAGTAGATGGAAATGGGATGGATTTCCATTTTCTGGGAAAGCTCTTCCAGGAATGTTTCTGCCGGGATGGGTATTCTTGCTCCCACTGAAAGTTCTGATTCTTCATCTTCGGAATTTGATGTTTCTTCTTCCGATTCTGCTTCTTTAGCGCCGGGGCCGGCTTCGTATAGAGATTTGAGACGGTTTTTTATTTTTATTAATTCATCTTTCGATGGATCTTTTCTTTCATGAGTTGAGAGATATTCTATTACTTCTTCCGGAACAGGAGGAAGTTCTTCTGGAAGTGGCGGAAGTATGTCGTAGTTTGTGAGGAGAGGGAACCAGCCGGCGGGGGTGCCGGTTTCGTTAATCATACTTTTGACTGTATCTTCAGACAATCTAAATAATATATTAGCAGTTAAATCTATTAATGCTTCATATAAGTGAAGATAAGTATTTGTAATAAATAAAAAGTTAATAAAAACATAATAACTTTTATATAGATTATAATATAAAAATTTATTGTACCTACAAGGGCTAAATCTTAATTCTTCTAAAATGAATTCATTATATAAGTTTTTAAATTTATAACAATTTAAAGAAAATATTTTTAATTTACTTTTTTTTATATCTTTGGGGACTGACATATTGCCTACATAACCACCATTAAATATTAAACCTGGTGAAACGAAACGAAGTAAGTAAGTACTAATTCTTGATGAAAGTAAACCTGCAATCTCAAATAGGCAATCTTTGGGAAAAATTGACGGACTTTGTGGATCAAACGCTACTCCATTAATAAATCGTATTCCTAGACTAGCTCTAGCTGTAAGGGAATATGTCAACCCTTTATTAAAAAAGAAGGCCTCATTCCTAATAAAGGATCTTGGATGATTCTTTATGCGAACTCCAGAAAAATCCCAATCTACCTTAAGATTTTCAAAACCAGCCCATTTTCTATAACCACCGCCTTTAGAATATCCTCGCCATCTGTTCAAATTATTTACTTCCCAATAAAATCTTAAAAATCTCTGATTGTCCCCTGTAGTCATTCCATCATGAGGATGATCAAAATCTTTTATTTTAATTTTACACTTTAATATTTCTGCTAATTCTAAATTAATCCAATAAACTAAAGGAGTTTCTGGAATTTCTAATATATTTATTTGGTTTAATTTATGAACTATTGTAGATGAGGTTAGAAGATTACTATTACATATACTCTGTTGTAATAATTTGTTTTTCCCCTCCGGCTCTTTTGGCCCGATCAAACGAAAAGCAGTCAGACGATGTTCCTCAGAAGGTTTTTCTTTTGCCATAGTAAAAAGAACTATATTTACTACTTCCCCTCCAATTTCCTCAAATGCTCTTGGCCCCAGATGGGCAAGTGTTTCAATCGTAGTATCCCGTAACAACCCATTAAATTCCCCCGTAGGGGCACAGCATGCTGTGCCCCTACGGGGTATATCCGTCGATTTATTGGCCGTAGTAGGGGCACAGCATGCTGTGCCCCTACACGGTATATCCGTCGATTTATTGGCAGCCCTCAATTCAGCAAAAGACCGTAAAAACATCCATGACTGCTGTGTCACCATCGCAACTCTTCCGGATCTTTCGCTCAATTCAAGGCATCTCATAATAAAAGCGGCATAAAGATCCCTTTTACCCTGCTGATAAAAGTTCTCCACATATTTCTTCATCATATTCCCCATATTCTTCGAGCCCATATAAGGTGGATTTGCCGCCACCACATTATACCGTCTCGAAAGAAGATCAAAAAGTCTCAAACCCTTCCCGGCAGACCTGCTAAAAAAAGCCTGTCCTGTCTCAGACTCTTCTGCTTCATAAGAGAAATGCTCCCGTAATCTTTTAATAACACTCTCTTTCCACGATTCCCAGTCAGTATCTTTATATTCAAGGGTATATCTTTCTTTTATATATTTCAATTCTTTCTCCACCGGCTCTTCAATCTGAAGAAGAGATCCCAGTTCATCTGCATGTCCCAGGGATTCAAAAATCACTTCAAGAGCAGGGCAGAGTATTTCATCATCGGGGTATTTGGAAAGGAATTCTTTTAAATGATCCTTTCCTTTCGGAAGCCTTATATTTGTAGCTACAAGGTTTGAAGGCACACCTTTAAAATCAAAAGCTTTTTCTGCTGCCTTCATCCAGAGAGAGGCTTCTGCAATCTGAACTGCCCTTTCATCAATATCTATGCCGAAAAGATTATTCTGAATTATAGAGTTGCATATCTCTTCAGGTTCTGTAAGAATTCCTTCTTCTTCATACATATCATAAAATAGATCAAAGGCTTCAATAAGGAAATGGCCTGAACCGCAGGCGGGATCGAGGAAGGTTATTTCAGATACGGTTTTTTTCTCTACAGGGGCACGGTCTGCGTCATGGACGAAATATTCATAACGAGTAGGGGCACAGCATGCTGTGCCCCTGCAGGGGAATAATTTTGTCTCAGGGTACATTCCCATCCATGTAGCACCAAGAGAATTTTGAACCAGAAATTTCACCATGTAAGGTTCTGTATAAAGCTGTGTAGCAGGAACAAGAGCCGGGCCTTCAATCTTTGCACCCTTTTTAGTTCTTACATGTTCAAAAACCCTGTCCTTTTCCTCACTGTTCCAGTACTGATAGGCCCACCCCAGAGCATCAGGAGCTTTAAATATTTCACCATTGCAGGTGCGGGGCAGCTCCGCACCTGCAGAAGTACCGGAGAGAAGAGAAATAGATTTTTTCAGAGCCGCCGCAGAGGGCTTAAGAGCTATACCGGCAGATTTCGGATCAAAAAGCAGCGGCAGATTTTCCGCCTGCTTCGTAAAAACTTTCTCTAAAACTGCAAAAAGACCGTCATCTTCTCCTGTGCAGAGTTCAGGATTACTTTTAGAAAGCCTGTAATGTTCCAGTGATTTCCTGCCGTAAACATCTTTCTCCTGTATTACTTCATCAATAAGCTCACGGGCTTCCATACAGCGGAGAGCCATAAGTCTGTTTGCCCATGTACAGGCAGTTTCTCTTATAAATTCTGCTACAGAATCTTCATGAGTAATACCTGCTTCTTTTCTTAATTGAAGATAGGCATCTATTATCTTACGGGCTTTTTTATCATCTTCAGATAAATGAGTCAATTCATCTGCCGATACAGGTGAACGATCACGGCGTATGCCGATGGAGGCGAGGCGCTGTTCCAGGTCTCCAGGATACCATTTGCCGGAAGAGTCGTAATAACCTTCCAGTAGATGCCGGAGTTCTATACTGAGAGATTTCAGTGTTTTTTTTTGATTGGATTGCATTATTTTTCTCCTTAAAGAAGTAAGTCCTTTAATGGTATGGATTTAATCCAGGAAAATTTTAAAAGGTCTTTATCGTCTGTAACAAGGCATAAACTTTGAGTAAAAGCAGTGGCACATATTATTGCATCAGGTAATTTAAGATTGTGCTGTTTTCTTATTCTTATAGTTTCTTCTTTTATCAAAGTATCTATATTTATTATCTGAGTTTTTTTGAGAAGTTTTTTTATTTTCTGTTCATCTTCATAAGAAAGATAATGATAAGATAAGAGTTCTATTTCTGTTATGATGGATAGGAAGAATAGCGGATTTTTATCTATAAATTTTCTTTTAGCTTTTTCGATTTTAAGAAGATTAATAATTACATTTGTATCCAGCAGATATTTACCATTCATCTCTTATTCTCCTCTGATAGAGAAGAGCATCTTCTTTAAAATCTATTGGTTCCACTTCAGCCAGATCTTCTGCTCTGAGTCCTTTGATTTCCACAGGTCTTTTTTCTGAAACCTCTTCAATTTTAATATATTCTTCCAAAACTTTAACTATCATATCTTTCATACTCATTTTTTCTTTTACCGAAATCAATTTTATCTTTTGATGCAATTGTTCTGGCATTTTAATATTAAAAGTTTTTGTATTCATATAGAATATCCTTTTTTCTATTATTTATAGTATTATTATAATCATTATAATCTTTATAACCTTTACAATCAACATCTGTTACAATTCTACATCATAACCTTCAGAAAGTAGCTGCCTGACTTTTTTATCTAAAAGTCCCTGCAACTTTTCCCATTCAGCTTCAGTAGTCACACGGGTAACAGCAGTAATGTCCTTTACGTGAAGATACTTAATTTTACGGGAAGATTTTACAGGTTTCTCTATATAGCCAGTATGTTCTTCCTGTTCAATTACAGGTATTTTACGAACCAGTTCCTCTGCCAATTCCTGAATTTTTCCTTCTGCCTGGCCTGGCAAAGCTGCTATCTGTGCAGGATGGATAATGTTATCAATATTCTGCATAAAGTTAATTAACGGTTCAGATAGTTTATCCATAAGAGATGCATCCAGTCCGTTTCTGGACAGATCTTCCGGAAGATGGAGAAGTGTTTTTTCTATTTTCTGCCTTGCTTCCTGTCTCCAATTTTCCTTAAGAGTCTCAAGAGAAAGTTTTGCCTGTTCCTTAAGACTCTGCAGCTGTTTCCATACTTCTTTATCAGAAAAAGTCGCACTGCGGGAAACTGTTTTATATTCCTGCAAAAAAATTATTTATACTATTTTCCGATTTAACCTGATGTTCCATTGAAAGAAGCTGATTATAAAAATTTACCATTTCTGTATAAATAGAACCGGATTTTGTCTGAAATTCCGAATGAAGTTCAATGGATTTATATCCTGTTTCCAGTAATGACCTGGAACTGTGTATTTCCCTTACACGATGTGTCGGACTGGTAAGGGAAAGTATTTTATCCCATGCTTCTTCACCTTCAATAAAATCCTTTGAAAGAGGCATCCTTGAACCATCTGACCAGAGCCGGACTTTATTACTCTTAGTAAGTATGGTATTTGCCAGATGTTCCCCTGCTTCACTTAAAGCCGAAGGAGTTTCATCTATATTTCTCTTTTTTGTCATACGAATAAGAAAAGTTCTGACTTCATTAAGGATTAACTGGTCTATTTCCGTATCTTCCATAACAAGTTCCACTTTATCAAAATTACGGCTTACCCTTATAGAATCAATTAATTCACTGTCAGAAGGATTTGTATATTCTTTTTTCCCTGAAATAATTTTTACTGTACCGGCTCTAAAGAGTGCCGCTATAGCAACTCTTACGGCATTACTATCCCATCCATAAGGAGGTGCAGAAAAAGTTTCAAGCAGATTCTTTCCCAGTATACGATTGCCCTTATTTTGAGCAGTTGCCAGTAAAATTCTTATGGCATCCAGGAGAGGACTTTGAAAGTTAATATGACCTGATTTATCATAGAGATTTAAATCCTGTACATCTTTAGTAAGATTTGTATTTCCTGATAAGACATCTAAAAGGGCCTTCTGGTCGTTTGTAATACGGGTAGTTACTTTTTCATATTTCGGATAAAGAACTGCCCAGAAGGCTGTCATTTCAGCTCTCAGGGCATCTCCCGGATGTTGTCCCTGTTTTACAGACAGAGAGCGACTCGAACCTTTAAAGATTATATGGCCGGTCCTTATACCTTCTTTGAGTCCATCTATAACCTTTTGTTCCAGTTTCGGAAGATCATTATTTTCTCTTTCCTGTGCCAGGCGTCTTGCATCTTCAGATTTATAGACATCGCCTTTCCAGTTATTAATGACTTCTTTCATGGCAAGGAAACGGGTAAGATTCTGATCAAATCCGCTGACACGACCAGAGAGGAAAAAGATTGTATTCTGACTGTCAGAGCGAAGACTTTTACTTTCTATATCATTAAGAGTTACTCCTCCGAGTCCTGCCAGGGGAGATGTAAAATCCAGGATTATATCACCTTTCTGACCGGGCACCGGTAATCCGTCAATAGAGAGATTAAAATAAAATTCATGACCCTGGAAGGTAACAACATCTGATCCAAACCACTTTTTCCAGTAGCTTTTTCCTCCGTCATGAATGAAGTTTTTGGAAAATCCCTGTTCCCGATCCTGATATCTGTACTGAGCTTCTACCGTAGAAAGTGCTTCTTCAAAGGTTCTTCTCTCACCTGTAAGAAATTCATATTCTTCACCGATAGGTGCCACTAATTTTGCCGATATAAGTTTTTGCAGTTCTGGTTGAATACGGGAGAGCAGTACAGACAGATCATCATCTACATGTTCTGCAAGTAACCTGGCTATATTATCACGGGTTCTTGGTATATAGGCTATTTCTCTTATAAGATAGAGAACTTCTGCTATTTTTGGAGTAAGTTCGGTAGAAGCAGGAACTACATCTTTAATACGTGAAATTTCTGTTCTTACATCAGGACTTACTTCTCCTTCACCTGAGAGATTTCCATAAAATTCGTCAAAGCTTACAAGGGTACCAATACCCTCTTCCAGATAATTTCTTCTCCCGCATCGTAATATATCCTGAGTAATGGCAAGTAAAGTTCTCGTTGAGCCGGACATTTGCTCTCCACGGCCGCCTTTTGAGCGAAGACTTTTTACTATTTCAGGCATGAGGTGTACCTGATAGGGGAAAAAAGGATAATAAACAGAAAATTTATCCTCACTGCAGGGGGGAAGGTTCTGGCTTGTATTTGATAATTCCCCCAGTCCTCTGAGAAGACCTGACCGATTTTTATAAAGATTATGAAGTTCCTCTTTTACAGATAGTTTCTTTTTAAATAGCCTGTCTTCCAGAACAAGTTCTATATTTTCTGTGGTAAGAGAAGGTTTAAAACGGAATCTTCCTTCTATTTTTTTCATATCTCCTTCAAGTGCTCTGGCTTCTTTATAGATACTACCCATATCGCCATGGGTTGTAACTATAATCCAGAGCTTCCCCTGACCTTTACTTGCAGAATATTCAATAAGTGCCTGAAGATGGGAGAGACGACTGGAATCATTTTCAATCCACTGGCCTGTTTCATCCAGAACCAGTAGAAATCTTTGTGGTTTTCCTGTTTCTTTTTCTTTCTTTTTAACATCCTCAAGAATTGTATCTACCAGGAAGACTATATTGTAAAGCTCTCCTCTCTGGGCTTCTTTAAGGGATTCCTGCACATCTCCGGGAGTGGGGAACAGTTCAGGAGATACCTGGCTTGCAGCTCCGTAAAGATGGGTTCTGTAAAAAGATAGATTTTGCTGTATTTCTTTCCATGGTTTTTTAGATTTTTCTTCTACAACTCTGTGAAGTTCCTCAAGTTTTCCCTGTTTATCCAGTTCTGCTTCTATTACTCTTGCATATATAAGATTTCCACTGTAACCTTTAGAGATATAGTATTGAGAAAGTAACAGTTCCGGTAATGATCTGGATTTACTGTCTGTTATGGAATTCAGATTAAAGGCCATTACACTGGTATTACACTGGCTCATTCTCTTAAGGCTTCTTTGAATAGAATTACTGGAAGTACTATCTGAAGGAATTCTTGCAGAAAAACGTTCAGTTGCAGTAACACTTTCCAGATTACGGTTTTCAAGAAGAAGTGCCATTATTTTTGCAAGGTGAGATTTTCCTGACCCGAAGTACCCGGAGATCCATACACCTATTTCTGTGGTTTTCGTAAGAAATGTATCTGTATAATGTTCAAGGAAATCATCTAAATGCTTTTCTATAAGTGGTGTAACTACATAACTTCCTATTTCAGATGCCAGTTTATGATCATTGTCTCTTTCGCCTACTTTAATAACAGGTTCGATTTTCTCTTCAATTTTTGTTTCGAAAAGTTCAGATATTTTCATTTTTTTCCTCCTGCCAATTTATATCATTCCGTTGTGCGGACAGAACATTGTTCTATCCCTACAAAAGATCTCCACGGTACATAAATTCATCTTTCTTATTTAAAAAAGAATAATTACGGCAACCCTGTAATGTGCCGGGGATAAGTACTATTACAGGACAGTCCAGTATTGATTTACCGCTGTCCCACAGATTATGCATTATATCTCTGGGGCCTGCTGCAGGGTAAAGAGCAGATAGTTTCTCAAGGCATATTACCGAACGTGTTCCGCTCCTCCAGGAAAGAATATTATGAACTTTTTCTGAAATGGTTTTTATCCATAAATCTCCTAATTCTCTCTCTGGGTTTGACCCGGGCATAGGGTCTAAAAAAGAGTCAACAATATTCTGAGTTCCAATATCTGAGAGTATATCCTGAGTTATGTTCAGAAGATTTAAGGTTTTAATATCTATATCAGGTTTTAAAGCTTTTGTCTGTGTATACCATTCTTTTAAAAATATTGTTTCTATTTCAGGCTGATAGATAATAGCAAGGAAAGGGGCTCCTGTCTTTCGACCGATATATTCATAACGTGTTTTAATACGTTCTATAGCTTCTCCTATTTTCCACTTCCAGTTACTCATCTTTTTTTCTCCATTCCTCAGGTGTTTGAAGTACTACTGTATTTCCTGTTTTTTCATAATGAATAAGATTTGTTTGAGACAGTTTTGTTAGAACGTGAGAGATATCCTGTTCTGTGGAGAGGAAGATTTTCCAGGTCGGATCTTTTAATATCTCCCGGCCGAGGTGACCTTCAAAGGTTAAAATACGGAGAAGATGGGCTGCTGTAAAGAGTGGCAGTACAGGTTGAAGAATGGTTTTTTTGTATTTTCCTGAGAGTATTCCGAAATCACGAAGAGCGGAAAGGATACTTACGGCAAGTTTTTTTCGTGATTTTTCGGCCCATTTCTTTATCTGCTGGTATTCAGCGGATAAATTGTCCAATAAATAAAGAATTTCTTCGGGGGAAACTATTTTCTTTCCTTCACACCATTTCTGCCATAGAATCTGTGTGATGAAATCATAGGTTACTTTATCCCTTAATACATAGTGAAGATAGAGCATAGAGATAAATTCCCGGCTCTCCTGACCGTTGATACAGGCTTTTTTTATATCTTCTATAACCCAGTCTATATGGTGGGTGAAATATCTGTAATGTAAAGCTGTCCAGATACGCTTTCTGGTGTTCCAGGCGCGCTGGGATAGTAAAGAGCCCTTCATTGTCAGGGTTCGTATTTCTGGCAAAGATAGTCCTTCATTGAGGGCGGAAAAGATTTTGCCGGCTTCCTCTATGAGGGCTCCTTTTGAACTGTTACGGGCACTGTAGATAGTGTCACGAAGATATTGCATCTGATCTTTTCCTTAATATTATAGTATATTTCATAACTTATTAGAATTTAAATAATTCGTGATGCGTAATGGGTAATGCGTAATGAGTTAATCTCACGCATCACGCATCACGCATCACGAGGTTCTTAATTATGGATTGTTATGAAACTAACTATAATAAATTATAATTTGAGATTTTAATTAATTCTATAAAATGTAATAAAAGCTCATGTGGATGATGAGGATTAAAAGAAATATCCCTCCAGGAATTTTTCCGGCGTATCAGTTATAATACCGTCCACTCCTGTTTTATTGGCCAGTTTGTTTACAAGTTTCGGCGAATTGGCAGTATAGGAATAGACCTCTTTATTTTTTTCATGTGCTTTACGGACAAAGGTACTTCCTATGAGTGCCCAGTAGGGTAATATTATATCGGCTTTCTCTTCAAGAGAACCTTTAAGGGATATCCTTTCTCCTATTTCTTTTGAGACGAGAAACCCCATTCCTCCTCCTGCAAGGGTCATACCTGCAGCCAGGAGAGCCCCTGCTCCTCCTATAAGGCTTCCAGCCAGGCCTGCTATGAGTCCTCCTGCTGTACCTATCTTAAGGGCTTTTACCAGGAGATCAGGGGATATGAGGAGGCCTGTTTTAATTTCAGGAGCCATGTCTTTTATATTTTCACTTACTGATTTATCAAAGGAGGTTATAAATACATCATCTTTTAAATCTTTTTCTTCCACGAGTTTGAGGATGTCTTTTTCTATTCCCGGATACTGACTGGAATTTTTTACCTCTATATCCACCTTTACCTTACCTTTTGCCCATTGGAGGACTTCCTCCAGGGTGGGGATTTTTTCTCCTTTGAATTCCGGGCCAAACCATGAACCTGCATCGAGTTCTTTAAGTTCTTTTAAGGTAAAATCGCCTACCTTCCCGTGACCGTTTGTAGTTCTGTCCAAAGTATCATCATGTATGATTACAAGATATCCGTCTTTTGTTCTGTGGGTATCGAGTTCTATGGCGGTGGCGCCGTGTTTATATGCTTCTTTAAAGGAAGCCATAGTATTTTCAGGGGCTAGCTTTGATGAACCTCTGTGTGCTATAATGAGGACTTTCTCCGATATAGGAGATTTACTTAATGTTACAGTATCTTTAATTTCCAGTTCTTTTTTCGGCTCTTTATGAATTATTTGCTGTTTCTGAATAAAGGTATTTTCTATTTTCATAAGGAAAAATCCCCCTTCTCAAGATAAGTATCTCTTTATAAAATTATAATCCAATCCGTATGTGAATACAAGTTTATTTGAAAAAAACTTTATTATGTTATTATTTTATGTTAAAATTTTCGTATATATGCAGCCTGAAGGCGGTATGGATAACCCTTACTGGTTCATATGGCGAAAAATTATGAAACAATAAACACCTGATCTGTTATAAATACAAAATCGGAGGATTTCTTTTTTGACTCCTTTTAAACTGGTATCGGATTTTTCCCCGAAAGGTGATCAGATTAAAGCAATAGAACTCTTAAGTGAAGGGTTACTGAAAGGGTTAAAGGAACAAACCCTTTTAGGGGTGACAGGTTCGGGGAAAACCTTTACCATAGCAAATGTTATAGCAAATATAAACAGACCGGCTCTTGTGGTGTCTCATAATAAAACCCTTGCGGCACAGCTCTGCAGTGAATTCAGAGATTTTTTTCCGGAAAATGCCGTGGAATATTTTGTAAGCTATTATGATTACTATCAGCCTGAAGCATATATACCTCAGACAGATACATATATAGAAAAGGATTCCAGAATAAATGACGAAATAGACCGCCTCCGCCATTCTGCTACACAGTCTGTAATGGAACACCGTAATGTTATCGTTGTAGCAAGTATCTCCTGTATATATGGCCTGGGGACGCCTGAAGATTATAAGAATGCCCTTCTGAAAATAGAAGTAGGACATGATTCAGGAAGGGATAAACTTCTTAAGAGTCTTATAGAATTACATTATGAAAGAAATGACTTTGAATTTAAGAGAGGTTCTTTCAGGGTTAAAGGAGAAGTAGTGGATATTCACCCTGTAAATCAAGATGATATATACTTTCGAGTGGAATTTTTCGGTGATGAAATAGAGGGTATTTCCGTAATCGAAAGTATAAGCGGTAAATGTCTGGAGAAGAAAGAAAAACTTTTACTTTATGCGGCAAAACATTTTATTACCCAGGGGCTTAAACTGGAAAAAGCTCTTTTAAATATAAGGGAGGAATTATCCGAGAGGGTTGGGTGGTTTATTTCACAGGGGAAACATCTGGAAGCTCAGAGACTTTCCGAAAGGACTAAATATGATATGGAGTTTCTTCTACAGATGGGTTACTGTGGCGGTATTGAAAATTATTCCCGTCATCTTAGCGGAAGAGAACCGGGTGAACCTCCCTCTACACTTATGGATTATTTTCCGGAAGATTTTATTGTTGTAATAGATGAGTCTCATGTCACACTTCCACAGCTCAGGGGCATGAGCAGGGGAGATAGATCCAGAAAAACCAGTCTTATAGAACATGGATTTCGCCTTCCTTCTGCCTATGACAACCGTCCCCTTACTTTTGAAGAATTTATGGCCAGAGTAAATCAGATTATATATGTTTCCGCTACACCCGGTCTATATGAAATAGAACACAGTAAGAGAGTTGTAGAACAGATAATTCGTCCTACGGGCCTTGTGGATCCCCTTCTTTCTTTAAGACCCATCTGTAATCAGATGGAGGATCTTATCACAGAGATTGAACTGAGGGTACAGAGAGAAGAAAGAGTTCTTGTTACGACTCTTACAAAAAAGATGGCAGAGGAACTTACGGAATATCTTCAGGAAACAGGAATAAAAGTTACTTTCCTCCACTGTGATGTAGATACCCTTGAACGGGTGGAGATCTTAAGGGATCTCAGATTGGGAGAATTTGATGTCCTTATAGGAGTAAATCTATTAAGAGAAGGACTGGATCTTCCTGAAGTATCACTTGTAGCAATACTGGATGGAGATAAAGAAGGTTTTCTCCGTTCTGAGATTTCCCTTATTCAGACTATAGGAAGAGCCGCAAGGCATGTAAGGGGAGAGGTTATAATATATGCAGATAATATTACTCAATCCATAAAAAAAGCTATGAATGAAACTGAAAGACGAAGAAAGATTCAAAGAGAATACAATGAAAAACACGGTATAATACCACAGAGCATAAAGAAATCCGTAAAGGATATCCTTGGTATGGTAAGAATTGAAGATCATAAGAGTAAATATAAAGTAATTAAAGAGGAACAGTACTTTACACAGGAAGAAATTTCTAATTTGATCAAACAGATGGAACAGGCTATGAATGAAGTTGCGTTAAAGTGGGAATTTGAAAAAGCAGCAGAGTTAAGGGATGAGATTAAGAAACTTAGGAAGAGGATGGTGAAGGGTGAAGAGTGATGCGTGAGACATGGAGACCTGTAGGGGCAGAACATTGTTCTGCCCATCACCGATTACCCATCACCTATCACGCATTACGCATCACATCTCACGAATTATGATATCAATAAAAGGCGCGAGACAACATAATCTTAAAGGTATAGATCTTGAACTTCCCCATGATAAACTTATAGTTATAACAGGTGTAAGCGGTTCTGGGAAATCCAGTCTGGCTTTTGATACTATATATGCAGAAGGCCAGAGACGTTATATTGAATCTTTTTCTTCCTATGCACGTCAGTTTCTGGAACAGATGGAAAAGCCTTTAATAGATTCTATAGAAGGCCTTTCCCCCTCCATTTCTATAGATCAGCGAGGAGGAGGTATAAATCCCCGATCCACTGTGGGTACTGTTACAGAGTGTTATGATTATCTGAGGCTTCTTTATTCAAGAACAGGCACTCCCCATTGTCCCTTATGTAATATACCTATTGAACCGCAATCTACCGACAGGATAATATCTTCCATAACCTCTCTCGAATCTGGAACCAGAATACAATTACTGGCTCCTGTTGTAAGGGCAAAAAAAGGGGAACATCGTGAAGTACTATCAGATCTTGCATCAGAGGGTTTTTCTAAGGTCAGGGTGGATGGTGAAATAAGGGATCTTTCCGGCGAAATTAAACTGGCCCGGTATAAAGCACACAATATAGAAGTAGTGGTAGATCGTCTGAAGGTAAAAGAGGATATGGGAGAGAGATTTTTAGAGTCTCTTCATTTAGGCCTTCGTAAAGGTGATGGAAGTATAATAGTTGATATACCTGGAGAAAGAGAAATTCTTTTCAGTATTCATCTATCGTGTCCGAAATGTAATTTCTCTATTGATGAAATTGCACCCAGAATATTTTCTTTTAACAGTCCTTACGGTGCCTGCCCGGCCTGTTCGGGAATAGGTACAAAAAAGAAAATAGACCCTTCTCTCCTTATAAACGATACTTCTTTAAGTATAG
>JAKJGF010000096.1 GCA_022704525.1 Bacillota bacterium
TGTAATCCTGAGCAGAAACTATCTCTGGGACCGAATGATGTAAGTGTAGTCTATTATCCTATACAGGTAAAAGATATTGGGAAACAAAAATTTACCCTTTATGCTAAAACTCAGAAGATGACTGATGCCATAACAAAAGACGTAACCATAATACCTGAGGGGAAGGAATTTCGTCTTTCTGAAAATGGATGGCTAAAAGAACCTGTTATATGTGAGCTAAAAATACCAGTAAATTCAATTTCTAAATCTTATGATATGTGGGTAAAGATTTATCCTGGAATGTTCAGCCAGTTAATTGAAGGTCTTGATAGTATGCTTCGTATGCCCTATGGGTGTTTTGAACAGACCACATCGGTAACTTATCCAAATATTATGGTATTAGATTATATGAAATCCTCAGGAAAAATCACTCCTGATATACAGATGAAAGCAGAGTATTATATAAACCTGGGTTATCAGAGATTAGTCGGTTTTGAGGTTCCAGGGGGAGGTTTTTCTCTTTACGGAAATGCACCTGCATCTCAATGGCTTACTGCATACGGACTTATGGAAATGACTGATATGAATAAAGTATATCCTATCGATGAAAATATAATTGAAAGAAGTAAAAACTGGTTATTAAAACATCAGCAATCAGATGGTTCCTGGAAGGCTTCAGGAGGATATCACTCCTGGACCACAGGAAAATCCAAAAATTTGAATCTCATAGAAACTGCAATTATAGCCCGGGCTTTAAGTGAAACAGGTTATAAAGGAGCAGCTATGGACAGAGCTATTAATTATATAAAAACTAATATGAATAGTGAAAAAGACTCTTATACCCTGGCTCTTATAGCCAATCTACTGGTTTATAAAGAACCTGATAAAGAGGCAACTAAAAATCTTTTAACACAACTCTATGAAACCAGAATAGAAGATAAAGGAAAGGTCTATTGGATTACTGAAGGAGGAACTATTACACAATCTTATGGATTAACAGCCAGTATAGAAACCACTGCTCTTGTAACACAGGCCTTTCTAAAAAAAGGTGTATATGGTGATTCAGTAGAAAAATCTCTTAAATTTCTGGCTACTTCTAAAGACTCGTATGGAACATGGCACTCCACACAGGCTACAGTATTGAGTCTTCAAACACTTATTCTTGCCATGAAAACAGCTATGGGTAAAAATAATAGTGGTAACATCAAAGTAATAGTAGATGGTCAGGAAGCAGGAGTAATTAAAATCACTCCCGAAGAGAGTGATATAGTTAAACTTTTAGATCTGAAATCTTATATCAGGAAAGGAAATTTCAAAGTGGAATTACTTCCGGAAGGTGATATAAAATGTATGTACCAGATAATATATTCCTATTATATGCCCTGGTCTTTCGTGGAGAAAGTGGAAAGTCCAATAAACATATCAATTGAATATGACAGAACTGTCCTTAAAAGAAATGATTTAATTTATGGAAAGGTATATATCTGTAATAAAGGGATAAAATCAGGTGAAACAGTCATAATAGGTATTGGAATTCCTCCGGGATTTGAAGTTATAACTGATAAGTTTGAAACTCTGTTAAAACAAAAAAAGATAGAACGTTTTGATATAACCGGAAGGCAGATAATAGTTTATTTGAGCAGAATGGAACCGGGTAAGGATTTCTCTTTCTCTTATGGTTTGAGAGCTAAATTTCCTGTAAAAATAACCACTCCCCTATCAGAAGTCTATGAATATTATAATGCAAATACCAGGGGTTATGCGCTCCCCGAAAAGATTGAGGTGAAAATGTAATGGCCACTATAAATTTTCTGGCATTAATAACAACTGTAATAACACTGGCAATAAATATAATATCTCCTCTCATATTAATGGTAATAACCCTCTGTAATGAATATCTTAAAAGAAAGGATAAGAATAGATTTCTTTCCCTGGAAAACAGCCAGAATATCCAGGCAATTCTTCTTTATTTTACAGGCTTCTTTGTTATAATAGCCACACCTCTTCTGATAGGATCCTTAACAGTTATTATAATAAAATTAATCGATATACGATACAGAATAGGGGATATGATAATCGTATCTCTCCCTGTAAGTGTAATGATACTGATTTCTATAATTTATATCTTAATACTTGCAAGAAAAATCAGAATTGATGATATAAAGTCCCTTGGTACACTCAAATATTCTTTTGTCTTAATGCAACTTATTATCCTCGGTCTGATACTTTTCGAAGGTCTGATACTTTTTAGCAGTATGTTTAATTTCAGGCTTGATGAGGTCTTTTGCAAAGTAGATCTTTTACTGATCCTGGGACTTGCAGGTTTAATTTTTATGCCATTTATTCTGTTTTTTAATGTTATTTCTCATATTTCGAAGCCAGTAAATAAAACATAAAACTTAAGTCTAAATCCGGGCAAGAACCGTTCCCTTTGCCACACAGTTTATACTGTCTTCAGGTATATAAAAACATACCCCTATATCACGGGTTAATCTTTCATCAAGTCCTCTCAAAAGTCCTCCTCCTCCTGTAAGGAGAACACCATTATCAATTATATCAGAAATAAGTTCAGGAGGGGTCTTCTCAAAAACCTTCTTTATACCTTCCAGAATAACTTTTAATGACTCTTCCACCGGTTCCTTTATTTCTTCATCAGTAAGTGTTATAGACTTGGGCAGACTATCTATAAGATCTCTCCCCTTTACCTCCATACTCATAGAAGTATCCATAGGTACGGCAGAACTTATTTTTATTTTAATTTCTTCAGCTGCCTGATCTCCTATAATAAGATTATAAATCTTTCTTACATATCTCTTTATAGCTTCATCCATTTTATTGCCACCTGACCGCAAAGATTCACTACAGACAATATCACCGAGTGATATGACAGCAATATCAGTTGTACCTGCACCAATATCCACTACCATATGACCGGCCGGTTTATGTATAGATAATTCTGCCCCCAGGGCAGCCGCTAAAGGAGAGGGAATAAGATGCACCTTTTGAGCACCTGCAGCTAGTGCGGCTTCCTCCAGAGCTCTTTCTTCTATACTGGTGAGCTTTACCGGTACACTCAATATGACAAAAGGCTTTACCAGTTTTATCTTTCCACAGACTTTATTTAAAAAATACTTTAACATAAACTCGGTAGCCTGATAATCAGCTATAACCCCCTCCTTTAGAGGATAAATAGCACCTATATCAGGATTGGTTTTACCTAACATTTCTTTAGCATTTTCCCCAACGCACATTACTTTATTATTTTTTTTACTTATAGCCAGCACTGAAGGTTCCCGAAAAAGAATACCCCTTTTCTCAATAGCTACAGCGACATGAGATGTTCCTATATCAATTCCTATTCTCATAATTTATTCTTCCTTAAAACCCAGAAATTCCAGGTCTTTTCAAACTTATTCCCCGATTTATCACTTCCTCTGAGAGTGACAGAATTTTCCCCTAAATTCAGTAGAGACTTTACCTTATAACATATCATATCTTTAGTAATAACAGTATCGCCTGTTAAATCTCTGTCAGACAAAGAAAAAGATATAGAATCTCTATCTATAAGGCTCCCTTTTTTTAAATCAAATAATATATAAATTACTGTTATATCCTGATGGACAACTTCTCCATCAGCAGGAAAAAATTTTTTAATTACCGGACCGAGTGTATTTATATAAACAGGATTATGAGCTTTTATAGAAACTTTATTCCCCTGTCCATCAGAAAACTTAACAACTAATTCTCCACCTCTTAAAATATCTCCTTTCTTTACATGATATATACCTTCATATAAACCGCGAGATTTTTCTAACATAGGAATATTTGTAAGATTATAAATAGGCTTACCTGTAATATTCATCAAAGCCTTTCCTCCAGGAGATGCTTCCAGGGTAGCTACAAACTTTTCTCCTGCCGAAAGAGGCATGAGGGCATTGTGGATAAGAACAAAATCTCTGGATAATTCTTCAAAATCTCTATAGTCTATATAAACACATTTATTTGCTTTTTCCCAGTTAATATACGCTCCAAAAATCTCTTCAAGGAATCTCAGAGGTATGAAAATTTCATCCTTAATTCTAATAGCTGGTATACTCAGAGGAAACCACTGGCCATTAATTTTTACCTGTTTAAAACCTGTTCTAAATCTAATTTCTTTATGACCGCAACGTAATATTATATTTTGAGATGGGGCATCCCAGCTAAGAGAACCACCAATATTATTCAGAATATCTTTTAATGGCACAAAAAGTCTGCCATTCTTCTCTAAAGGAGATGAAGAAAATTTTACTACTTCCCCGTTAAAATAAACTCTTAATTCCTGTCCTTTTATTTCTCCGGGGATAATTAATAAAATAAAAACCAGAGGGATTACAATATTTTTATAATTCATTTGAAACTAAAATTAATTCATAGATATAGGAATTACCAGTATTACATCTTTAGAAGATTCCTTCTTGAAAGGACAGACGTAACATTTCTTTTTAAAATCATCCGGTTCATCATCAAAAGAATTTTCATGAAATTCTTTGTAATTTATACAATAATTTCTTAAGGGACAATACTGGCAACTCAAATTATCATTTTTATCCATATTATTCTTCAATTTCTATAGTTAAATTATTATTAGCTTTCAGCTTTCAGCTTTTTTCCTTAAGCTGATTGCTGATAGCTTTAAACATAAAAGATTTATTTTTTCTGAAGCTAATAATTTAACAATAATGAAAATTGCTATGCATTTAACTTGAGATATGTCATAGACAATGTATTTATTCTGAAGATCATACAGAAATCCTTTATTTGTATTAGAAGTTAAATTTCAATAACTTACGAAATTCCCATAAAAACTGACTGTTGCCTGCTAATAGCTGAAGGTTTATAAAAATTCCTCTTTTCCACAGGAAAAAAAAGGGATTTTTTGTTATATGTTGAAATTTTAAATTAATTAATGTACTTTTCCGGACTAAGGAGTGAGAGAACTTGATGGAAGTACCAAGTGGTAATCCTCTAATAGAAAATGTTGAATTGACATATAATGATATAGAAATAATGCATAGAAATCTTCAGGAAGGAAGTTTTACTGGCTATATCAAACTGAGTGGAAGTAATGGAGATGGCTTTATTTTTATGCTCCATGGAGGTATGATATATGCTCTGGAATATGTTAATGAAGTCTACCAGGCCACACCTGAATGGCGATTAAAAAACAGAGCAAAAAATGAACTGCTAAAAACAAGCACTTACATCTTATCACCTTCACTGGTAAGTATTTTATCACAGATTTTTGCATATGACTCAATCTCTCTCACAAAGAAAAAACTAACTACTGTTTTAAAAGAACTGGAACAGGATGGATATTGTGGTATAATACAGGTAATAAAAAGTGATATTAGTTACTATATCTTACTTGATCAGGGAAAACCTATAACGGATTCTATACTTGAAAACTATGGGAATATAATATGTGGAAATAGATCACTGGATGCACTTATAAATGAAGAATCAAAAGGAAAAGTAAAATTAAAATTTCTCGGACAACGTCAGGGAGAAATAGACTTAAAGAAAAAACAGGTAGAGCGTGACCTGAGTAAAATTAAAAACCTTATTGTTATTGTAGAAAAAGGCATATTTATCGGTGATGCCCTGAAGGTTGATAATATTCTTATGGATGACTGGTATCAATTAGAAGAACCCGGTAAAAAAATCAATGATATAATAATAGAAAATGATAAAGGAAATTTGATTGCCTGTAAGGTACAGGCTAAAAAGAATATAGGTGCAAATAAAATCTATGTTCCAGGTAGACTCCTCAAAAAGCTTGAAACAAATGAAAATGAGTCACTCATAGTTATCCCAAAAGCAACTTAAGAGAGTCTTTATAAGGTAAATACAGATGTTTTGTGGAAAATGCGGTCAATTGAATAATGATTTTGACCAATTTTGCATTAGCTGTGGAAGAGAATTGAATGATCCTTCTTCTTTTATAGAAGAAAAAGATTCCAGTCAGGATACTTCCAGGCTCAAACAAAAATTCCCGGGACTTTCTTCAAGGTTTTACGAACACCCTGATGATAAAAAAAACCTTAAAGTTATGCAGAGTATACCCCTTATGGGGGATATAATGAAACAGTTTTTCAAATACTGGCATAATATAAATTATGAAGTAACTCTTACTGCTAACAGCGTTAAAATCACTGAAAAACATTTTCCCAGAACATATGAAGTGTTTAAAGAATGCGCTGAGATTCTTGATTTAAAAAAACTCCCAAAATTTTATGTCAACCAGGAACCCAGAGTTCATGCCTATACTACCGGTGCAGAAGATACTTTTCTTGTAATAAGTTCAGCTCTTATCGATCTTATGAGCAGAGATGAATTATCTTTTATAATAGGTCATGAAATGGGACATATAAAAAGCAACCATGTCCTCTACCATGATCTGGCCAACTGGATAAGACAAATCGCTACTGTTGCAGGAAACTTTACTTTCGGAATTGGAGAATTAATAGGTATGGGACTTATGACAGCTATAATGAACTGGATAAAAAAATCTGAATTTACCGCAGACAGAGCGGGACTTATTGCCTGCCAGGATGTGGATGTAGCAACTAAAGCTCTGATAAAACAGGCTCTTGGTTCAAAAAAACTTTTCTCCCAGATAAGTATCAGCGAATATCTCCATCAGGGAGAAGAATTAGAAGATGAAGAAGATAAAAGTACATTTTTCAAAGCTGTTAAAATGATCCAGAATGCAACAATAACACATCCTTTTACAACTACAAGAGTTAAACTATTACAGGAATGGGCAGATTCAGATTGTTATAAAAATATAATAGATGGAGATTATCTGGATTCATCTGAAAGCCCCCGGGAAGATATAAAAGAAGATATAAAAGAGGAATTAGAGTGTTCTTTCTGTCGTGCATCAGTTAATCCTGATGACACTCTGTGCCCCCTCTGCGGCCATACTCTTTTTAAAGCTCCTCCCATATGTCCTGAATGCTTTAGAGATATGGAACCACACTGGAAAAAATGTCCTCACTGCAATAAAAGACTGACTCCTTCAAAGGCAAAAATCTGGGTATATAATAAAATTAAAAGTGCCAGATCCTTTATGGGAGAAAACATTAAAAAGAGTAACCCTTTTAAACGTGAGACGTGAAGCGTGAAACGGGAAACGTGAAAGGGGAGACATTTTTTACCAGGAGTTACGCATTTTCAAAATTAAAAAGATAAGGATTCAAAATACATTAGCCAGGATTCAGGAGTTTAAAAAATTATTCTGACTTCTGACTACTGACTTCATTGGATCTTCATAAAAATTTGCGTAATACCAATCTACCATCAAACGTAGTAAAAACAGCCTTGAAGCTACGGAAAAACGAAGTTCTCCAAAGGACAAAAAGATGGCGTATTTAAAGGAATTGCCTCAGATAAAGAAGTATAAGCATTCATATTTTTTTGGAGTAGCCTCAAGGCTGTTTTATTAGTACACTTGATGAATAATTGGTATAACTCCTGTTTTACTTCTTCTCGCTTTTCACTTTTCATAAGAAACAAATTTATGATATAATTACTCAGGGGTGTTCCTTTTGAGAATAATATGTCCTAACTGTGGATCAAATACAGATAAGAATGAAAATTTCTGTCAGGACTGTGGTTTTCTTTTAAAAGAAATACCTTCTTTTATACCGGTTAAAAATAATGTCTCTCTTTCAAACAAAGATAATAATGACACTCTTACTATAACAAGAACAAGTGTATCAATACATCACAAATCTGCCATGGTTTTACCTGAAGGGTTTCTTCTTAAAGAAAAATACAGACTCTCTTTTCTCACTCTTGGAGGAATGGGCAATATATATCAGGCAATTGATATAATGACCGATTTAAAATATATAATTAAAGAAGCCTATTGCCCTTCCATAGAAGAAAAAGAAATAATGACTATGGCTTTACTTCAGGAAAGGGATACCCTTGCCCGTCTTTCTCATCCCGGCATAGTAAAAACCATTGATCTTTTTCAATACCTCGGGACATACTATCTGGTTCTGGAATATGTCCAGGGGAAAAATCTGGACATTTATTCAAAAAAGATGAATATATTTATAGATGAAAAAGAGATTTTAAGCTGGGCCATACAGATCTGTGATACACTGGATTATCTCCATAATCTTCCACAACCTATGATTTACCGTGATTTAAAACCGGAAAATATTATGGTAGATGTATTCGGAAGGGTAAAACTGATAGATTTTGGAATTGCAAGATATTTTAAGGAGAATAAAAGCAGAGATACTGTGGCAATAGGAACACCGGGGTTTGCGGCTCCTGAACAATATGGAAAGAAACAGACTGATCATAGAGCAGATATTTACAGTCTGGGAGCAACCATACATTACCTGCTTACAGGAAGTGATCCTAGAGAAAGACAGAATCCTTTACTTTTTCCTCCTATAGAAACACTTAATCCCGCCGTTACTCCAATAACCAGAAAAATTATCAATAAAGCAATAAAAATGGAGAGAGAAGAGCGTTATCAGACAGCCAGAGAAATGAAAGCAGATCTGGAACATTCAATAAACGCTCAGGAGACATCCCTTATGAAAAGAGGAGATATGGAAATAGTTCAAACTTCAACTTTTGCTAATGTCCATCCCGGTCTTCTGAGTTTTGTTCTTCCTGTAATAACATCTTTTCTTACGATATTTTCCATGGGTATATTTCCAATTGCTTCTCTTTCCCCATTCATAGTGAGTATATCTTTTATAGCAGGAACAATACTTGGATTTAAAGGAATTATAAAAGACATGAAAACCCAGAGTTACGGTATGCTTGTAATTTCTATAATGGGCACTGCCATAAACCTGCTGCCTACTATTACCATAGGGCTTATATTGCTTGCCCTTTTGTTTTCAGGGGCTTTTTAGAAGGTGAAAGGTGAAAAGTGAAAAGATTATGTACAATACTATATATTTATGATAAATTATATATCACGCTTCACGTCTCACGTCTCACGTCTTCCAAGCTGGGAACGTAAAGTATTCCTGACTCCTATAAAATAATCTATATATTCTTCTTTTTTATAATCTGGATAGGTCCATTCCCAGGTAACAAAGGTCTTATCTTTAAACTTCAGGGTTACTTCAGCATAAATGCCTCTTCCTATATAAATTCTGTGTTGGTGGTCTTTTGTTGTGGCAAGTACAAGTTTTGCTTCTGATATATAACCGGGATCCAGATTAATCCGCCTTCTGCCCTTACTATCACTGTATTTATTTTCTATTTCCTGTGTAAAAAGTTTTGCATCTACAATAGATACAGCATCAATAAGAGGAGTGAAACTTACAAAAAACTTTTTCAGATTTTCCCCCATTTCCTCTCTGTAGTAATCTGTCTGAGCGAAGGGCATAATAGGACTCATACTGTCCACAGAACCAAAGACAGAGGTGAGTTCTTCCGTTATCGGTGGAAAAAGTGTTTCTTCCGAGGAGATCATTCCACAGAAGAGCTTAACTTTTTTAGGAGGTCTGATTTTACCCAATTTCCTTTCCTTCTTCTCACGTCTCACGTTTCACGTCAGTAATGGAGGCACAGGACCAAAATATTGAAAATAATTACATAATATCTTTCCATTATATAATTTTCTCTTTCTGTGAGCTCTCTTTTTAAACAGTTTCTCAAAAGCAGGATGAGATGTTATTATATAATAAGACCATCCATCCAGTCGTTCAAATATCTTACCCATATCCCGGTAAAGTCTTTCTACTTCTTTTATCTCACCCGATCTCTCGCCATAAGGGGGATTGGTAATAATAAAACCATATTTAAATCTGGAACTCAATTCGGCCACAGGACGCCCCTGAAAATGAATAAATTTATCAACTTCTGCCAGTTTTGCATGATATCTGGCAAGACTCAATACTTTTTCATCTATATCAAGTCCCTGTATACGTAATTCTCTATCAGGTTTAATAAGGGTTCTGGCTTTTTCTCTTAATTCAGTCCAGGAATTCTTCGGGATTCTTTCCCATTCTTCCGAGGCAAAGGCTCTTTTTAAGCCGGGGGCCATATCAAGTCCAATCATAGCTGCTTCCACAGGAATTGTACCTGTACCACAGAAAGGATCTATTAAAACCCTGTCATAGGTCCATCGGCTGATTAATATAAGAGCTGCTGCAAGGGTCTCTCTTAATGCCGCAGGACCCACAAGCTTTCTGTAGCCTCTCTTATGAAGGCCTGCTCCACTTGTATCTATTGTAAGAGTAGCTATATCTTTAAGTAATCCCACCTCTACAGTATATAGAGGTCCCGTTTCATTAAACCATTTACGTTTATATTTTATTTTTAATTTCTCTACAATAGCCTTTTTTACAATAGCCTGACAATCAGAAACACTGAATAATTTAGATCTGATAGATTTACCCTGGACAGGAAAAAATGCATTTTCCGGCAACCATTCATCCCAGGGAAGGGCTTTTGTTTTTTCAAAGAGCTCCTCGAAGGTTAAAGTTTTAAACTCTCCTATCTTGAGTAAAATGCGATCTGCCGTTCGAAGATGAAGATTTGTCAGGCATATATCCTCCTCAGAACCGGTAAAAGTAACCCTTCCATTTTCTATATACTGCTCTTTATAGCCAAGGTCTCTCAACTCTCTGGCCACAATAGATTCAAGACCAAAAGTAGAAGTTGCTATTAATTGTATTTTTGACATATAATTATATTAACATAAATAAGTGAAAAAAAAAAGGGATATTTGCCATCTCTCCGGGTAGAACATGGCAAAATAAAGATTGACTGGTTTCAAAGCCAGGAACCTGGAACTGATGATGTAAGACTTTATAAACTTCCCGATAACAAAATACGGCTTACTTCCCTATCTCATTTAAGACTTGCGAAACTTGATAAAACAGGTTTTTCTGTAAATTAAAATAGACAGAAAACCCACTATATTCCCACAAGAAAGTAATGTAATATTTCCCACTGGAGTTGTAATGGATAAAAAGAAAAAAAATATTATACTTTTCAGTGGTTCTGCTGATACTCTTATAACAGTAACTGAACTTTCTCTGGATGATATAATGAAATCCTTTTATTCATAAAAGTCAAAACCCTTTAGACAACAATAAAAGGAAGTAAGGAATATAAAACCTGAAAAGATAAATAATATACTGATATAACAATATCCATTTGTTTCATGATAACCATTAATAAGAATAGCCTGGCGAGGATTATAAGGATTGACAGAACATTCAGTATTGAAACCTTTAGAATAATTTTTTCCTGTTATTGAAATTGCATAAGAAGGCAGAAAAGAAAAATTTGTAACTTCATATCGATCTGAGGTATATTCAATATTATTAACTTTATATGTATATTTAATATGATAGACATAAGGGTCATAATCACGCTCATAAGGACGCCGTGTTGTACATCTTCTATATTTCTGAATATCTGTTATAACACATGGAGTTGAATTCCAGGAAGCAACTTTATTAGCCTTATTTATATAATCTAAACCAAGTAATAACAACATCATACTAATAGTAAATAATGCTATAACAGTACGACTTATAATAAAGTCTCTACTATGTAAATTAAAGGTTAATCTGGATGGTAAAAATTTTGTAAGTAATACTATTAAGCCTATTAAAAGACTGATCATAACCATTAAGTAATTATTACAGAATAATGACAATATACTAAATATAATACATACTAATAAAACGTTCCACATACTCAAGCATCCTTTCATAATTAATCATCTGCTGAAAAATGAATAAACTTTTTCTTCCACCAATTTTTTTATCGTATCCAGAATCTCAGAGGTTTTACCTTCAAACCTCATAACCAGAAGGGGCTGAGTATTTGAAGCTCTCACAAGTGCCCATCCTCCGGGGAAAATTATTCTTGCTCCATCTATATCCACTACCTTGTATTCCTTTTTAAAATGTTCCACTATTTTTTTTACTATATCAAACTTAATTGCCTCAGGACAGGGGAAGCGTATTTCAGGAGTATTTACTGTAGGAGGAATATCTGAAAGTAATTTCGAAAGAGATTGTTCTGTTTTAGACAGAATCTCTAAAACCCTTCCTCCTGCATAAACTGCATCATCAAAGCCGAAATATCTATGGGCAAAAAATATATGGCCGCTCATTTCACCTGCAAGAAGAGAACCTTCTTCAGAAAGTTTCTTTTTTATGAGGGAATGGCCTACCTTCCACATAATAGGATGTCCCCCATGTTTTTCTATATCGTCAAAAAGTGTCTGAGAACACTTGACTTCTGCGATAAAAGAGGCACCGGGATTTTCTTTTAAAATTTCTCTGGAGAAAAGAATCATCAATTCATCTCCCCAGATAATTCCACCCTGTTCATTTACAACACCTATGCGGTCAGCATCTCCGTCAAAGGCTATACCAAGATCTGCTCCTGTTTCTTCTACTTTTTTTATCAGGTCTTTCATATTCTTTACTTCAGTGGGGTCAGGGTGATGGAAAGGAAAATGGCCATCCATATTACAGTAAAGTTCTATAACCTCCATACCGAGGTCTCTGTAAATATCCGGTGCTAAAAGTCCACCTGTACCATTTCCTGCATCTATTACTACTTTTAATCTCCTCCTGCCTTTCTCAAGTCTTTTAAGAATTTCTTCTTTATAAAGAGGTTTAATATCTATTTCAGTGACTCTTCCATTACCAGAAGAGAAATTCTCCTCTTCCATAATCTTTCTTATATTCTGTATCTCTTCACCATAGATGGTACTTTTACCCAGACATATCTTAAAACCGTTATTATCAGGAGGATTGTGGCTTCCTGTTATCATTACACCTCCTTCTACAGGGAGATGAAAAAGAGAAAAATACAGAAGAGGAGTATGACATATACCTGTATCAAGAACACTACATCCAGTAGATAAAATACCTTTTATAAGCCACTTATGTAAAGCAGGAGAGCTTAACCTGCAGTCTCTGCCAAGGGTTATATCCCCTACATTATGTTCTTTATAATAAGTTCCCAGAGCTCTTCCGAGATTTATAATAAGGTCTTCTGGGAAATCTTTATCTACAATCCCCCGGATATCATATTCACGAAATATATATGGATTTATTTTCATAAATATTTCTTCAAATCTCTTTCTTTTAATATTTCAATAATTTCCTGCACTCTCTGAGATTTAGAAAGCTCTGTAACAAGTAGCACATCATCCGTATTTACAACCAGAATATTCTCCATACCCAGAACTACGGAAAACTTATCTGTCTTATTACAGATATAACTCTTCTTTGTATCCAGAAGAAGTCCCTTCCCTTCCAGAATATTTCCATGAGAATCTGCTCCAGGAGAATTAAGTTCAAATAAAGATTCCCAACTTCCCACATCACTCCAAATAAATTGAGCCGGCATAACTGCTACAGGTCTTTTTGTCTTCTCCATTATACCATAATCAATGGAAACAGATTCTATAGACTTATATAATTCTTCCAGAAGAGCACGATATTTATCAGTAGAAATAGCAGATTTAAGATTCTCCAGTTTATTGTAAAGATCAGGAAGATGAATTGAAATCTCTTCCAGAATAACAGCCGGTGTAAAAATAAATATACCACCATTCCAGAAATATTCTCCATTTTCTAAATACTGGATAGCTTTATTTAAATCAGGCTTTTCTACAAATCTCTTTACCCTGTAAAGGGGACCCTTATCTATTTTTTCTCCTCTCCAGATATATCCATAGCCTGTCTCGGGCCTCGTAGGGATAATACCAATAGTAACTATATATCCTTCTTTTGCCAGTGGCATTGCACATAAAAGGGTTTTTTTGAAATTCTCGGTATCAGGTATATAATGATCTGCAGGAAGTACTGCCACAGGTGTACAAGGGGAGCGAAGATACAGATGTATTGCAGCAAGACCAATACAGGGAGCAGTATTTTTCCCCAGAGGTTCTGTCAATATGAGAGAAGGCCTTAATCTTTCATCATTTTCCAGGATACTGTAATGTTCTTCATTTATTACAAGAACTCTATCTTCAGGGGAAATGAGACCATCCAGACGGGTTAAGGTCTGTTCAAGCATAGTATCATTTCCTGTAATTTTGAGAAACTGCTTCGGGAGTAAGCTTCGGCTGAAAGGCCAGAACCGCTTTCCAGAACCACCGGCCATAATCACGGCAAACATAAATTATTAACCTATTTTTCTAATTTTTCTATGAGGTTATTAATATTTGCTTTAGTATTTTTCAAAGTTTCTTTTAATATATTTACCAGTTCTTCTTCTGAATTAGCTACTTTTATAGCTTCTTCTATATTAGAGGTTATATTAGAAGCAGTTTTAGAAAAGACTTCTATAATCTGTCTCAATTCATCACTGACATTCATATCATTGGGATTACTCTTCTTCTCATTCATAAAAATCTGTCCTCTCTAAAAAATGAGAGGTGAGAGGTGAAAAGTGAAATATAATTCATCATGAATTTACAGTAATGGAATTAATCTTTTCACTTTGCCTGCTTCGCAGGAAACTTTGTTTCACTTTTCACCTCTTTTCACTTCTCACTTCTTATAAATCTTCCAGAGCTCTGGCATAACCTCATTAAGACGTTTACCAAGTAAATCTGGCTTATTTGTTGTAACGTCATCTTCATTTTCAAATACTATATAAGGTACTTTTATGCCTCTAATGTCAATATAGTGAGGATCATTACCCTTGAATTCTTCCCAGTCAATTTCTTTATATAATCTTTCTACTTTTTCATCGGGAAGGCCATGTTCAAGAATACTATCTGGCTTATTCGGATTAAACCTTTTACGATTCTTCCTTAAGGATTCCGAAAAAGATACATTTACATATAAAATCGCAGCAGATTTAAGCATATCATCTGATATATGGGCATAAGCTTCTTTATAACCTCCATGTTCAGAACCACGGGAAAATTCAATAATAGTAGTATATTTATCATGATAATTCTCATGATCTCTCAATTTTTTAGTGTACTCAAGGCATATTCTTTCAATAAGAAGATGCCATAAATAGGGATATTTAAAATAAGCATCTTCTGTAGAATGAAGTCTTGGTTTTCCGAATTTTTTCTCCAATATGTGATCTTCTTCAAACCATGTCCAGAGCATAGGGAAATCATCTATTTCTTCAAATTCTCCTATATGAAACAATTTTTTTCTCTCTTCTACAGGAGTCTTCTTCAAAAAATCGATAACCTCACTTTTTCCAGCACCGGGTCTTGCATTTAAAAAGATAATATCAAACGTATCTTTCCCCATAAATATCCACCTTACCTTTCTAATTTTAATTTATTATTTATTTCGACAAATTTTTTTTAAAGCCTTCCTTTTATTTGACTCAAAAGTTTTAAAATGTTAATATAATAGCAATCAGCAGTCAGCAGTCAGCTTTTATAGAAATTATATTAAGTAATGTTATTAAATTTTATGCTAAAGGCTGAATTTAATCAGGCTTTTTAATCTTTAGCTGATAGCTGACTGCTAATCTCAGAAAGGAGAGGTTTAATATTTTGGAACAGGGAAAAAATGATCAGGAAAAAAAGCCCAAAAAATTTGATGAAAAGCTAACTATGAAAATAAAAATAGGTCAGTTAGCACAGCAGACTCCTGCCGGTCTAAATCAGACTACTTCCAGTATACTTTCCAGTATAAAACCACTGCCTCCAGGACTGTTGAAAGAAAAAAAATATGTACCAGAAAAGATTGAAAATAAACCCGCTGTAGATTTATATAATATAGCCAAAATGCCAGTGACTCCTCCTATAAAAACAAAGAAAAAAGATAAAGAAGAGAAAGGTAAAACAGAACAGGATTCAAAAGAAAGACTTATTCCATTGCAGCTTCAAACCTCTCTGTCAGGTCAGAGTCTTATGTACCAGAAAGCTCATGTAAAGTCAGATATTCAAACTGATAAAAGACAACAGGAAAAAACGGCTAAACAACTGACAATAAATACATCCAGTGAAAAAGCCTGTCAATCTATGAGTCTCCTTAAATATATAAGTGTATCTGTTAAATGCAGACGTATTATATATGAGAAAGGAAATCTTTATAGTTTAATAAAAGAAATAGACACCATTCTTTCAGACAATAAAGGGGATATGAATAAAGTAGAAGAAAAATTAAAAGATTTCAAAAACACTCTTAATGATGAGATAAAAAAAATAAAAGAAAACAAATTCCCTCCTGAGACAGATAATAATTTTAAAGAAGCAAAAACAATTCTACTACAGGCAATTTCAATATTTATTGAAGGTTTTGAAGATATAGAAACAGCTCTTTCAGAAAAAGATTATTCTCTCTTAGATAATGCCAGAGATGTTATAGATGAGGCCTTTATAGAAATGGAAAAATATTTTAAGCTCAGAGATGAAATAAAAGCACAACTGATGTAAAAGTATTGGATTATCAATTAAAATTCTCTCCTGCCTTCAAGAGCTTTGAGAAGAGTGGTTTTATCAGCATATTCAATATCTGCTCCCATGGGTAAACCGTAGGAGAGACGTGTAAGTTTTATACCAAGTGGTTTTACTTCTCTGGCAAGATAAAGAGCAGTGGCATCACCTTTAATATCATAATTGGTAGCAAGAATAACTTCTTTCGTACCACATTCTTTTATTCTGGTAATTAATTCTTTTATCTTAAGCTCAGCAGGACCTATACCATCTATAGGTGATATGACACCATGGAGTACATGATAACGTCCTCTGAATGTACCAATTTTCTCCATAGCTATTACATCCTGGCACTCTGCCACAACACATATACTCAGGTCACTTCTCTTTTCGTCATTACATATAAAACACTTATCTCCTTCTGAAATATTAAAACACTTCTTACAGTAAGTTATTTTTTCTTTCATTTCTATTATGGCTTCTGCAAGTTTAAGAGCTTCAGATTTTGAAAGTTTAAAAAGATAAAATGCAAGTCTCTGAGCTGTTTTTGGGCCTATAGTAGGCAATTTAGTCAGCTCATTGATTAACTTCTCCATAGAAGATATCTGGTACATAAAAAATCTCCTTTTAAGATGTGACGAGTAATGCGTAATGCGTAATGGGTGATAGGTGAATTACAATTTACTTATATTATAGTAACTCACCCTTCACTCTTCACCCTTCCTGTTTTCCATTTCCCGTCTCACGTCTCACGACTTTACATTAAACCTGGTATTTTAATACCTCCTGTTAACTGTGACATTCTCTGAGCGGAAAGTTCCTGCGCTTTTTCCAGGGCTTTATTTACTGCTACAACCACAAGATCTTCAAGCATCTCCATATCTTCAGGATCTACCACAGAAGGATCTATCTTTACACTGTGAAGTTTCATCTGACCTGTTACTACGGCTTTAACCATTCCACCACCTGATGTTTCTTCAACTAATTCACTGGCAAGTTGATCCTGAATTTTTACCATATCTTCCTGCATTTTTTGAATTTGTTTCATCATTTTCTTGGGATTCATCATAACAAATTACCTCCTTAATTAATTGGTGAGAAGTGAGACGATAATGCAATAATAGTAAGTACTTTTATCTATCTTTTCACTTTTCACTCTTCTCACTTCTCACTTTTCACTTATATAATAACTTCTCCGCCAAAAAGTTTTGTAGCATCATCAATAGTTGGACTTTCTCTATCAGAATCTTTTATCTTTTTATTTTTCATAGTACCCTGAGAATTATCTTCGAAAAGGCTCATTTCCTGAGCATGTTTTTCTATTAATTTCCCTTTTATCGAAATTTTATTACCAAAAAATCTTTCCAGAACATTTTCAATATTAATCTTATAATATTCCT
>JAKJGF010000097.1 GCA_022704525.1 Bacillota bacterium
TATCCCAACTGCCATATTTATTATATAAAGTTCTCAGCAATTTAGCACCATATTCAATATTTTTAGCAGTACTGTTTCCTACATTCTCCATACCCTGATATGCCTGAGGATGGGCTTTTGCATAAATCTGCATAACTCCATGGCTCTGTCCATGATCACCAACTGCTCCAGCATTCCAGCGTGACTCATTCCAGGCAACAGCTTTAAGTATATTTACAGGTATACCATATTTAGCAGCAGCCTGTTGTAGCATCATACCAACCTGCTGTTTATTTGGATTGTCTATTCTGGAAATCTGCATATTAGGATTTGCCATAACATTTCCGAAGCTACCTGCATAGGCTCCTCCATAAGCGCCACCGGGTCCCACACCTGCATAGGCTCCTCCATAAGCGCCACCGGACATCATATTCATTCCACCCATCATATTGGATAATAACATAAAGGCCGGCATTGCCATCGCCATTCCCCCGCCAAACATACCTGGAGGTATTCCAAAACCCATCATCTGCATCATCTGCATCATCTGCATACCTGCAAATAACATCTGCGTCAAAGAACTGACATAGGGAGGACATCCACCACCAGGGAAACCAGGATACAAAGGAGGTTGAGCACCCATAGAGAAAGGTATATTCGGGAAATTAACCGGTAGAGTATAGGATGGAAATCCTCCATAGTAATCAGGGGCATAAGGAGGTTGATAAGCGCCGGGATTCTGCGGAACTCCTCCGTCAGACCTCCAGTTATGTCTTAAATTATAAATCTGTTCACTACTAATATCAAGACGCCTGTGAATAGCAAGTCTTTCAGCAGGTGTAAAGGTGCTTATATCAAATATTCTATTATGCAAACCATTTGGTGAGGCCTGCAACTTTCCATATTTTGTTGCTGTCTCACCCTGATAATTGAGTGTTTTTATACCCTCTTCTCTGGTAAGTGAACCATCTGTAAGACCATTATAAGTTCTGGAAAGCTGATTCTGCATTCTGGCTTCAATTTCATTCTCTGGACCTTCTGTTACAGGATTAAAGTCCCCTCTACTATAGAGGGCAAGCATTCTCTGGTTATATTTATTCCTCTGTTCCAGGATCTGCCGTTCCTGCCAGGTTAATTTACCATCTTCCAGAAACTTTCCTTCCAGTTCTCTTGTATCCTGATCATAGTTTGCAAGTGCCATAAATTCAGCCTTATTCAATTGTCCGCTTTTTGTCCCATCTACAAGTCTGTTTGTGAAAATTCCCTGCTGAGCATTTATAGCTCCCTGATTGAGAGAATTTATTATTCCAAACATAATTGCCACCAACTTTCTATAAAAATTTGTTTTCTAATAAAAATAACACAACAAAAAATTTTTCTATCAACTATATCACGTATTTTTAAAAAAAGTAAAGAGGATACAGTAAAAAATTAGTAAAGAATTAAATAATCAGTGAGCAGGTAACTGCTCACTGATTATTATTTAATCATTATCTACATCTCTGAAGCTTCCTACTACCATCCTGTGGTCCGAAGAGCGATTTCTATCATTTATTGTACCGGTAGTACCGGGGATATATTCTTCTAAAGCTCCTCCCTCACTTACTGCTATATGATCTATCACTCTTCCAGATCTGGCATGGGTATAATATTTTCTTGCATAAGTTTCTGCCGTTGTAAAATGAGTATCTCCACCTTCACCAAATACTCTGGTAGTACCACTGTTAAGTTCTGAATTAAAGTCACCAACCATAATTATATCTCTATCTCCTCCAGCAGCAATTCTATCTTGTTTCCATTTTCCTACTTCTTCTGCCTGGGCTAACCTGATATGCTGAGTTTTTTTGCCTCCTGCCTTGAGGTGCATACATACAAGAGTAAAATCAAAACCGCCTTCCTTACTTTTAAAACTTGCTGCTAAAGGTTGTCTCAAGGTCATCTTTCTGCCTCCCTGACTATCATTGGCAATCTGTTGAGCCCGGGGTGTAGGGATTTCATGAACAGAAGATCTGTCAAGGTCCAGTTTATCAGCATTATAAATAAAACCAATTCTCTGACTGGATCCATCATCTCTGGTACCTGACTGGCCGAGTATATACTGAAAATTAGATTTTTTACCATCTCTATCGGGTGCATTTAAATGATCTATAACGCTCTGTAAAGCTTTTTCATCTGATATCTCCTGAATACCGAGAACTTCTGCACCTGACTTTCTTATAACTTGAGCCATACTCCGATAATCTTCATCTGTTCTTGGTTTTGCCCCTGTTGGTTTTCCATCCATACCAATCATTCTCTTTTCATCACAACCAAGCCATTCCATGTTATAGGTGCCGATTTCCACTGTTTTGCCAGTTATATTTGCTTTAGAACTGTCAATACCTCTTACAGAACTCTCAGGAACCAGACCCATAGGATCTACCTGACTTCTTCTGTCTATGAACTCCTGTTCTGTTACAGGTGAAAATTTATCATTTCTGTAAAAATTGCCTACAGCTCGCAGATTATCTTCCAGTGCCTCAGATACAGCTCTGGCCTGACTTTTAGAGGAGGTACGTGAAACCTCAATTGCAGGCCCTCTGGGCTTCCATGCTTCTGTGGCAATATAACCACCTCTTCCCTGTCCTCCCTGGATCATATTTTTGTCCATAATAATCAACTTCCTTTACTTAAGAATAAGAATCTTACAAAAAATAATAATCCCTGATCTATTATCAGTACTTTATTCAAAAAAGTAAATACATATAACGACAAAAATTTTCTTTCTGTAAATAATTCTGTGAAGATTAAGGTACGGCAAAAGATAAGTTAGTATCCTTCTCACAAGCCTGTCCCTGTCCGGACTCTTACGCAAAATCTATGATCCTGTTACAATAAAATCTGTTATTACAGTAATCTACAGTTTTGTATTTATTTAAGTTATAACTTTCTCCTTTGACGGCATATCTTTTGCTCCAGAGCCCGGACAGGGACAGGTGTACATACATTACTCTTCAGGATCCTATTTTCAGTTTTTATCACAGAAACATTTACAGGTGGAAAATTTTTCATAATTAATTACATTGTAATGAATAATGGGTAAAAATTAGTCAAATTTACCATCAAAAAGAGGAAATTACTTGTTTCATCCGAAATATGACCCTATGGCATACAGAGATTTGAGAGCATTTATAGCTAAACTGGAACAGAAACAGGAACTTATAAGAATTAAAACTCCTGTTTCACCGGAACTTGAAATTACTGAAATTACGGATCGTATCTCTAAAAAGAAAGGACCTGCCCTGCTGTTTGAAAATGTAAAAGGCTATAATTTCCCTGTTTTAATCAATACCTTCGGTTCTTACAGGCGTATGGCTATGGCACTGGAAGTTAAAGATATAAAAGAAATAGCTGAAAGAATAAAAGAACTTATAAAACCGGAAATACCTGATACATTTATGGGTAAACTCTCTATGCTACCAAAATTAAAACAGATTGCCGAAGCTATGCCAAAAATTGTTTCTCATGGAGTATGTCAGGATATAGTAATAAAAGAAGGCGCCATGCTCGATAGTCTACCTGTACTTAAATGCTGGCCATGTGACGGAGGGCCCTTTATCACTCTTCCCATGGTATTTACAAAAGATCCCCTCTCAGGCCGGAGAAACTGCGGCATGTATAGAATGCAGGTTTATGACAGGATTACCACAGGTATGCACTGGCATATTCATAAAGATGGAAGAAGGCATTATCTGGAATATGAAAAGGTACAAAAACCTATGGAAGTAGCTGTAGCTCTGGGAGGAGATCCTGCAGTTATTTATTCTTCCACTGCTCCACTGCCTCCCGGAGTGGATGAAATGATGTTCGCAGGTTTTTTAAGGCATAAGCCTGTTGAACTGGTAAAATGTAAAACAGTAGATATAGAAGTTCCTGCATGGAGTGAATTTGTAATAGAAGGTGAGATAATACCGGGAGAAATGAAAACAGAAGGGCCCTTTGGAGATCATACAGGGTTTTATTCCCCCAAGGACAAATATCCTGTAATGCATATAAAATGTATAACTCACAGGAAAAATGCTATTTATCCGGCTACTATCGTGGGTAAACCTCCAATGGAAGATTGTTATCTGGCAAAAGCCACAGAAAGAATCTTTCTTCCCCTTTTACAGATGGTATTACCGGAAATTTTAGATATAAACCTTCCCATAGAAGGGGTCTTTCATAACTGTGCAATTATCTCCATTAAAAAAACCTATCCCGGCCAGGCAAAAAAAGTTATTAATGCCCTCTGGGGTATGGGACAGATGATGAATACAAAATTTATAATAGTAGTTGAAGATGATACAGATGTCCAGAATTTAAGTGAAGTTGCCTGGAGAACCTTTAATAATATAGATCCAAAAAGAGATTTTATTTTCTCCGAAGGCCCTCTGGACGCACTCGATCATTCTGCCTCATGGCCGGTTTTCGGAAATAAACTGGGTATTGATGCTACAAAAAAAGGCACTGAAGAAGGAATGAACAGACCCTGGCCGGAAGAGATTAAGATGAAAAGAGAAATAAAAGAACTGGTAGATGGGAAGTGGAAGGAGTACGGGATTGAATATTAAAAACTTTATAGATCTCGTAAGACTTGAACAGACCCTTTTTGCTCTGCCCTTTGCATACCTTGGAGTAATTGCAGGCGCCGGAGGAGTGCCTGAATTTTCCATATGGTTCTGGGTAACTCTTGCTATGTTCGGAGCAAGAACAGCAGGTATGTCTTTAAATCGCATCATAGATATGGATCTGGATGGGAAAAATCCGAGAACTGCTGGCAGATTACTGCCTTCAGGTAAAATCACAAAGAATAAAGTCTGGCTCATTACATTCCTTTCACTGGCATTACTTGTTTTTTCCTCGTGGATGTTAAATCCCCTCTGTTTTAAATTAAGCCCTGTGGCTGTTATTTTGCTGTGGTTTTATTCATATTGTAAACGTTTTACCTGGGCCACACATCTCGTACTGGGACTTGTAGAATCTGCTGCCCCCATAGGAGGATGGCTTGCCGTTACCGGGGAATGGAATATTACCCCTTTTTTTCTGGGGTCAGCAATTATATTCTGGATGACAGGACTTGATATAATCTATGCCTGCCAGGACTATGAATTTGATAGAAAAGAAAGGATTTTCTCCATTCCTGCAAATTTCGGTCTTGAAAGGGCACTTTTTATATCCTCTTTTTCTCATATACTGACAGTATTCTTCCTTATTGTCTTTGGAATTGCAGTAAAACTGGGAATAATATATTACTGTGGAGTCACACTTACAGGCATGTTATTTATCTATGAGCACAGACTTATAAATCCGGCAGACTTAAAACATGTTAATAGAGCATTTTTTACGGTAAACAGCTGGATATCTATAGTTATATTCATTTTTACCCTGGGAGATATTTTATTATGATTATTTTAGGTATTACCGGTGCAAGTGGTGTGATTTATGGAAAAAGGATATGTGAAGAACTTGTAAGATATAAAAAGGACGTAGGACTTATAGTTACAGAACATGCTAAAGATGTCCTTTGTCATGAGCTGAAATTGAAATACTACTCAAAAGACGAAATATTTTCTTCTGAAATAGGAAATAAAATAAAAGAATTTTCCATTTCAGATATGAAAGCACCTCTGGCAAGCGGATCTTTTAAAACAGAGGGAATGGTAATTGCCCCATCTTCAATAAATTCTCTTGCTTCAATTGCAGGAGGAATCTGTAATAACCTCCTCTTAAGATCTGCCCAGGTAACACTTAAGGAAAGAAGAAAACTTATACTTGTTCCGAGAGAATCACCTCTCGGAACAATTCAGCTCAGAAATCTTCTGACCCTCTCAGAAGCAGGGGCCCTTATAGTTCCTCCCTGCCCTGCTTTTTACTATAACCCGGAAACAATTGAAGATATTATTAATTTTACTGTCTCCAGAGTTTTAAATTTGCTGGGTATTGAAAATAATTTAATTACTCCCTGGGGAGAAAAAATATAAATATCTAATGAGAAATAAAAATGAAAAAATACTCTGGTAATAAAAAAAAAGAAATTTATTCCAAATTTTCCACTTCCCTGTTATAATATAAAAAAATAAAAAAGGAGAAACAAAAATGGAAAAAGCATTTATAACATCTCTAAAGTCTTCAGGTATAAAGTTTGTTCGTGTCCTCTGGTGTGATAATGCAAATATAATAAGGGGAAAAGCAATTCATATAGATGCTCTGGAAAGGCATCTGTCCTATGGTGTGGGGATTTCTGCTGCCCAGCAGGCCATCCCTGTAATGTATGATGCAGTAGTTCCCGGAGCAGGTCTTGGACCTATAGGAGAAGTCTGGTTGGTTCCGGACTGGCAGAGCTTTCGTCATCTTCCCTATGCACCGGGTCATGCCAGAGTTATGAGTGATATGATGCAAAATAATAAGCCATGGCCCTATTGTCCCAGATTTTTTCTTAAAAAAATGATTGCCGAGGCAGAAAAACAGGGAATTCAAATTAAAGGGGCCTTTGAAAATGAATTTTATTTACTTAAATCAGGAACAGAAGAAATAACTCCGACTGATATAACAGTTTTTGCATCCACTCAGTCTATGGATATCAATCAGGACATAATTGATGAGATTGCAGAAAGTCTTATAGCACAGGGTATGATTATAGAACAGTACTATCCGGAATCAGGCCCCGGTCATCAGGAAATTACCATAAAATATACTGATGCCCTTCAGGCAGCTGACTATCAGATTGCTTTTCGTGAAACTGTCAGGGCAGTGGCAAACCAGTACGGCCTGAGAGCATCCTTTTTACCAAAGATATTCCTTGATAGAGCAGGAAGTGGATGTCACCTTCACTTAAGTCTATGGAAAAATGAAAAGAATTTAATTCCCGGTCGCAAAGAACCTCATGGCCTTTCAAAAACAGCTTCTTCCTTTATTGCAGGTCTTCTCAATCATCTCCCTGCCCTTATGGCAATAACAACACCTTCTACTAATTCTTACAGAAGAATCAGACCTAATTACTGGAGTGGAGCTTTTCGATGTTGGGGTGTAGATAACCGTGAAGCAGCAGTAAGGGTAATAACAGATCCTGAAAGTAAAGAATATAAACAGTTCGAATTTAAAACTATTGATGCCACAGCAAATCCATATCTGGCTATGGGAGCAGTTATTGCAGCAGGTCTTGACGGCATCCGTAAAAAAATGGATCCCGGTAAACCTGTGGACCTGGACCCTGGAAACCTTCTGGAAGAAGAACTAAAAGCACTTAATATTGACCCTTTACCAAGAAATCTTGGCACTGCTTTAGAATTACTCACAGGAGACAGAGTTCTTCTCGGAGCACTTGGAAATGAACTTTCCCAGGCATATCTGGCAGTGCGAAAGGCAGAATGGGAACTTATGAAAAGCTATGATCTTGCTGATGAAGTAGATCTACTGCTGGAAAAGTATTAAGGTGAGAGGTGAGAAGAGTGAGCAGTGAGCAATGGAGAGTGAACAGTTAATTACTTATTACCGTTCTCTTTTAACTTTTCACTTCTCACTTCTCACTTTTCACTCTTATAATTATGGAACCAGATAATCTCTTAAATTACATCTCAGACTCCAACCTTAAAGGCATTGCTAAAAAAGTCCTCACAGGAAATCGCCTCTCTAAAGAGGAGGGGATATTTCTTTTTGAGTATCCTGAAATTTTTGAAGTAGGTCTTCTTGCAGATTTTGTAAGAAAGAAAAAAGTGGGTTCTTTTGCTTTTTATGGAAATAATCTGAATATAAACCATACAAATATCTGTGAAATGCACTGCCCCATCTGTGCCTTTTCAAAAAATGAAAATGAATGCGGCTCATATACTATGACCCTGGAAGAAATATTTAATAAAATAAAAAAATATAAACACACAGGAATTGAAGAAATACATATTGTGGGAGGTGTTAATAAAAATATAACCCTTAAATATCTTGAAGATATGTTCTCCGGCATAAAGGAAATCAACAGGGACTTTCACATACAGGCTCTTACTGCTGTGGAATATGATTATATTACACAAAAAGAAGGTTATAATCTGAATACTGTATTTAAGAGATTAAAAAAAGCCGGTCTTGGTTCAATTCCGGGTGGAGGAGCAGAAATATTCAACCGGGAAGTAAGGAAAATCATAACACCCAATAAAATATCAGGAGAACGATGGTTAAAAGTAATCAAAGTAGCTCACAGAGAAGGTATAAAAACCAATGCCACTATGTTATACGGCCATATAGAATCATATGCTCACAGAATAGAGCATATGATAGCACTTCGAACACTTCAGGATAAAACAGGAGGATTTCAGGCTTTCGTCCCACTTACTTTTCATCCCTGGAATACGAACTTACAGGATAAGGTCAAAGAAAAAACCCCACTTTATGATACACTGAAGGTCATAGCAGTTTCCCGTCTTATGCTGGACAACTTTGACCATATAAAAGCCCTCTGGATGTATATGGGGAAAGAATGTATAGAATTAGCCCTTCATTTCGGAGCAGACGATATGGGAAGTACTTCTATAGAGGAACAGATTGTTAAATCTGCAGGAGGTCAGAGTAATAATTTATTAACTGACAGAGATTTTAAAAATCTTATTTCCAGGGCAAAACGTATTCCCATGAGGGTAACGAGTAATTATCGTGAGACGGGAGACGGGAGACGGGAGACGTAATTTATTTCTTTTTACGTAGGAAGGGAAAAGAAATGTGTATTTACTTTAAGTACTATTACATTATCGTCTCACGCTTCACGTCTCACGTCTCACTTAATAAAGAAGGGAGAAGATCTAAATAAACCTTATCTGCAAAAAAACATTACTCATTTGTTTAATCATATGTTTAAATACGTCCTGCCTTCCTTTTGGTGGAGATAAAAGAGGAAATTTTCAAGCGACTCTATCTATATCTGAAGCAATGAAAGATCAAAATACAGAAGGTTTTTCCAGGGCAATTAACATACATAATTTTTCTTTTCCGAAAGACCATGGGCCTCACCCTGACTACAGAACTGAATGGTGGTACTATACGGGGAATGTGAAAACAGGTGAAGAGCAACACTTCGGATTTCAACTTACCTTTTTCAGAACTGCCCTTACGTCTGAACCATTAACGAGAGAATCTAACTGGGGAACTAAAAATATATATATGGCTCATTTTGCTGTAACTGATGTAAAAGGAAATCGTTTCTATGCCTTTGATCGTTTCAGCCGCGACGGTTTAGACCTGGCCGGTGCAAAGGCTAGCCCCTTTCATGTATGGCTGGAAGACTGGGAAGTAAGAGGAGAGGGACAAAATAGTCTTCCCATGCATCTTCTGGCAGGACAGGATGAAATCTCTATAGATCTTACCCTTTCAAGTAATAAGCCTGTAGTGGTTCAGGGCAATAAAGGATTAAGTCAGAAGGGACCTACCACTGGAAATGCATCTTACTATTATTCCTTCACCAGAATGGACACAGAAGGTTTAATCCGGATAGGAGAAAAAATATTTAATGTAAAGGGACTGAGCTGGATGGATCGGGAATGGAGCACAAGTGCTCTTGAAAAAAATCAAATCGGATGGGACTGGTTTTCCCTTCAATTATCTGATAACCGTGAAGTAATGTACTATCAGATGAGAAGAAATGACGGATCCATTGATTCCATGAGTAACGGTACAATTATTTATACTGATGGGAAGAGCAAATTTCTGTCAGATAAAGATGTAAAACTGAGGGTACTGCAACACTGGAGAACCTCCGATGGGAAAGTGATTTATCCTTCCCACTGGTTCTTGGAAATTCCTTCTGAAAAATTGAAACTGGAGGTACTACCTCATATAAACAATCAGGAACTTAATATTACTGTTCGTTACTGGGAAGGTGCTGTAAAAGTCAAAGGTACCGGCAATGGTAAAGCTCTAACTGGAAATGGTTATGTAGAATTAACGGGCTATAGTGATATGCCGAAGTGATGAGTGATGGGTTAACCGGGGCGAACCCCTGGGTTCACCCCTGCACGTCTCACTTTTCACTTTTCACTAACCTGTCCATCCTGAAATACTGAATTATTCTTATAAACTCTTTTTTAAAAAGAGGGTTATCCTTAAAACCAAAAAGATGACTTTTACAGGAACAATCGGAAGAACCAAAAGCCGGCACATAAAAATCAGCTATTTTAAAAAGAGCCTGCGCCAGTTTACATTCTAAATCCTCAGAGGAACGGAATGGAAAATCTGCCACTATTCTGGCTTCCTCTCTGAAATAATCAATATGCCAGTGATATTTTTTCCTTTTTCTGTAATGGCGATTTATCCTCTGTGTAAGATTTGCCATAGCTGAACCTGTATATATATAATAACCCCCTTCAAAATCAATAATACCCGCTTTACCAACTTTTATAGATCTTTTCTCTTGAAGTTCCATTAAAAGCAGGTAACTTCCTCTATCCCTGCATTCGTATTCCAGCATTTCCCAGGGAATCTCAAGCAATCTTATTTCCTCTGACAGAGAAAGATCTTCTTCCCACTTTATAGAAAGAGGAATAAAATTAACATCTCTACGGCAATCCATAAATGTTCTGGCAAACAAAAAATCGGTATGATAATCAGGTATAAAATAATCAGCATGTTCATAATGGACCAGGAAGAGAACACCTGTGTTTATACCTTTCCTTCCAAGACTGGCAAGTTCTTTTAAATGTCTTCTCCCTCTTTCCGTTACAGCATCGGGAAACATAGCCACTTTTTCACCGAATAATGTACAGGATTTAACTTCAAGGTAAAAATCTTTATGATCCTTCTCTAAAAGAAAATCAAACCTGGAATTTTTATAAGGAACCTCTGTAGAGATTATAATAGCATCTTCAAGTGATGGTATAAGCTTTTTATTTAACAAATGCCTTACAATTTCATTTGACTTATGTGTATGAAGCATAACAAAAAGATCTTCTTTTTTTACTCCCACTACAGTATATTCAGTTTTTCTTCCTGAAACCGCTTTATCATAAGTAAGACGAAGTTCACTTCCAGGGAAAAAGAGTTCCTCCAATCTGCCGGGATTAGGTAAAAAAGCTTTTATCCTTTTACCTTTCATCTCGCAGTTTACAAGAAATCTATTTGGTCGAGCTATAAAATATGCCCTTTCGGTCTCATTAAAAATCTGTATAGCCATCTTTAAAAATCTATTAGCTATCAGCAATAAACAGTCAGCTTTTATTAGAATTATATAACAAATGTTGTTAAATTCTATTTTTCAAACTAATTTACACAGTCAGAATTTGCAGACTTTAACTAATAGCTGATAGCTGACTCCTAAACGCTTATAATTATATCATAAAAGTCTCTATTGATCTCAAAATTCTATAGTGATATAATAAAAAACTGTAATTTCAAGGAGTATGAAAAAATGAAAGATATAAAACTGGGTTTTATTAACTATACAAATACTGTTCCCATTTATTACGGTTTACTTACAGGTAAAATAACTTTTGAAGGAAAACTGATCAAAGATGTTCCCGGTAAATTGAATAAATTATTAAAATCAGGAGAACTTCATATAAGTCCTGTATCTTCTATTGAGTATGCAAGAAATCAGAAGTATTATTATCTACTGAATAATTTCTGTATTAACTCAAAAGGTTATGTCCGTTCTGTAATACTTGTAAGTAAAGTGCCTATAGAAGAACTGAACAGGAAAAAAATAGGATTGACACCTGCCAGTGAGACGTCAAAAATCTTACTTAAAATTCTGCTCACAGATTATTTTCACTTTACTCCTCTTTATATAGAATTAAAAAATACTTATTTAACAGAAGAAAAACCTGATGCAGCCCTTTTAATAGGAGACGATGCACTGAATTTTAAAAACCCTGATTATCCCTATTGTTTTGATTTAGGAGAATTATGGAGAGAAAAAACATCTCTTCCTGTTGTTTTCGCACTATGGGCAATAAGAAGGGATTTCGCTGATAAATGGCCTGAAAAAGTACACTATGTAGAAAAACTCCTGGAGAAATCTTATAAACTGGGTTTATCAGATCCGGAAGGTATAGTAAACTTATCCACATCTATGTGTGCCAAACCTGTATGCACCTTTGAAGAATACTATAAACATTTAGGGTACAGATTTACAGAAGAATATCAAAAAGCATTATTAATTTTTTACAAAAAAGCTTCACGTCTCGGATTCTGTAAAGAATGTAAAAAATTAGATTTTTTTTTACTACCAGATCTTAAGCAATAATCTGCATTTAAGTTTTTCTGCGTCTTTTCTGATTTATAAAATACCTTTAATAACCAGAACAGGTAATACTTTTGAAATAAAGGTTAAACCAACAGCTATAAGCCCTGCCACTAAGAGCATAAGACCCCAGATTCTGAAAAGATTATCGCTTTTTTCTATAAAAAGTTCCATCCAGTCCTTCATTTTCCAGGGAAAGGCTACATAAAGTATTCCTTTTACTACCAGAATTATACCAAGTATCATAAGTGCAAAATTTCTAATCAAAATATTAACTCCTTTCAATCAATACTTTTTCTATTTTAACACAAATTGATAGAAAAATAAATATTATTGATTTAAATCTATATTTGAACTATAATATTTCTTAAATTAGCTATCAGCTTTCAGCCCTCAGCTTTCAACTTTTTCCTTGAGCTGATTGCTTTATACATAATAAGTTTATTATTAATGAAACTAATACTATGATAAAAATTCCTATGCATTTAAATTAAACCTGTCTTTTAAAGGAGAAAGAAAAAACAATGGATTTCAGCACAAGTATAAAAGAAGAAGAATATATTGTAAAGGTAAAACAATTTATTAATGAAAAAATAAAATATAGTATAGACACATGGTATAAAAATGAAGCTTTCCCTGTTGATATTCTGAAGAGTATCTATAGAGCAGGACTTATGGGATATACCATTACAGGAACAAAAGTAGAACCTGAACCAATGGCACACAGTATAATTTTATATGAAAAAATAGCAGAGGTATCACCCGGTTTCTCCACAGCATTACTTGCCCATTCCCAGTTAGGCTTATATGCCATCTATCGATGGGGAAATATATGGCAAAAACAGGAATTTATGTTTCCAGGAGTAAGAGGAGAAAAACTTATTTCCTTTGCAAATACCGAAGAAAATACAGGAAGTGATGTAGCAAATATAAATCTCCGTGGACAAAAAGAAAAAGGTGGTTACCTTCTAACAGGAGAAAAATTGTATATAACAAATGGTTATGATTCAGATATCATCTTAGTTACAGCTGTAACAGACCAGAAAGCTCTTGAAAAAAAGCATGGCATATCAATATTTATTGTAGATGGAAAAAGTGAAGGATTAAAAAGAATAAAATTAAGAAAAACTGCCATGGTCCCATCAAATTTTGGAAAATTAACTTTCAATAATTGTTTTGTTCCAGAGGGAAATATTCTTGGGGAAATAAATATGGGGTTTTATACAGCTATGAAAGTCTTTAATTCAAGCCGTATAGCTTTATCTGCAATGGCACTCGGCATCGCTCTTGGAGCCTATAAACTGGCTTTAGAACATGCCTGTGAACGAACGGTTTTCGGTAGACCCATATTTGAACATCAGGCAAAATCTTTTGAGTTTGCGGAAAAACTTACCAGACTGGAAGGGGCCAGACTATTAATAAAAAAAGCTGCATGGATGAGAGATACAGGACAAAAATATATTCTTAATTCATCAATAGCCAAATACTATACTGGAGAACTGGTAAAGGAGATAACTAACTGGGCAGTTGAGATCTTTGGGGCAAGTGCTATGAATACAGATAATCCTATAAACAGATATAATGCAGATGCACAGGCATCTGCTATGTTAGGAGGAACTTCTGATATTCAGAAATTAATAATAGCAAGATTTATGCATATGTGGGATAACTGGCAATAAGACGTGAGACGTGGGACTTGAGGTGTCAGGGTTTTATGGTGTAAGGGCGAACCCTGTGTTCGCCCGGTTACGCATCACCCATTACGCTTTACGCATTACGGATGAAAGAAAGGTGAGATTCTTTTATGAGAGTTACAGATAAACTGGAAAAAATAATGGAAAGTCTCATGGATAGAATTGGATGTGCCTTTTCGGGAGGGAAAATTCATCCAATTGAAATTGCTAAAAAAGCTATTCAGGAACTTAAAAAGAATCAAAAAGTAAGTGTATCTCAAACATATGTTCCCAATATCTATCAAATAATACTGAATCCGGAAGATATGAATGAGATTATTCTCTATGAAGAGGCTATAATACCGGAAATAAAAGAATACCTTATGACATATATAAAAAAAGAAGAATTATCCATACTGGGAGAACTGCAAATAGAATTCCATAAAGAAGAAACTATGGAACACGGTAAATTCGAGGTAAAAAGTGTTGTTAAAAAAGGAAAAATACCTGAAGCGGAGATGGAAAAAACCCTTGTAAGGGAAAATCCTTATGTATCTTCTGTATGGGTTAATGTAAAAGAAGGCCCGGAAAAAGGACAGACCTTTAAACTTATTAAAGGATTAAATATAATAGGCAGAAAAGAAGAACATCAGGTAAGAATTTCCGGTTCGGATATTTCACGGTCTCATGCTGCTATAAATCTTTCTGTTAATGAAGCATATATTGAAGATATGGGAAGTACAAACGGAACATATCTTAATGGTGAAAATATAACAGAAAAAAAGAAACTCAAAGATGGAGATTTTATTTCTCTTGGAGACACTCTTCTGGAATTTAAAAGTGAAAAGTGAATGAGAAAATCAGGATAAAAGGGTTAAATTGTGAATTTATTTCTACTGGAACTACTTAAATATATCTTTCTTTTTTTAATTTATATATTCCTTTACAAAGTGATTATAACTATAATGAAGGATATAAAATCTGTTGATTCTATAAGAGGAGAAGGCTTTTTTCATATAATTAAAAGCACTTATAAGGGGCTTAGAGAAGGAGAGAAATTAACCCTTTTAATCCCTTTTCGAATAGGCAAATCAACAGATAATGATCTGGTAATCAAAGACAGTTATATATCAAATTATCATATTCATTTCTTTTCTCAGAATGGAGAAATCTGGGTAGAAGATCTGAAGAGCACAAATGGTACTTTGATAAATGAAAAACCACTCAAAGAACCGCAAATCTTAAAAGATAGTGATAAAATCGATATTGCCGGTGTAGTAATTCTGGAGTATAAAAAGTGAGCAAATATTTTAAAATCCGACAGAATGAAAGATTCTTACTTTTTTTTGGAATGATTATAGCCGGCTTTGGACATTATCTGGTATTTAATGTCCATCCTCCAAAAACTTATATCTTTATCTATTATCCTCTGATAATCTTTCTTCTTTTCTGGATTACTCATATAATTCTATATTTTATAAAACCCCGTGGAGATGAGATTATACTTCCACTGGTAGCTTTTCTTGCAAATACAGGGCTTATAATTATCTATTGCATCAATCCAGATCTGGCATTAAAACAGTTTATCTGGATGACAGTAAGTATTGCAGGCCTATGGATAATCTTATTAATATTGAAAAAATCCAATTTTCTGGAACGCTATACCTATCTATGGGCTTTTATCGGTATTCTGCTTCTCATAATAACCATCTTTATAGGAACAGAGGTAAATGGAGCAAAATTATGGATAGCTCTGGGGCCAATTAATTTTCAACCTGTAGAAATAGTAAAATTTATGCTGGTTTTATTTCTTGCAAATTATCTGAATCAGTATCAAAAATTACTTGTAGCAAGATCATCGGTGCCTGGGTGGTGGTGGATAAACATACGTTATTTTCTTCCCCTTATAATCATATGGGGAATCTCACTCCTTATACTCATATTTCAAAGAGATCTGGGAATGGCACTGCTCTTTTTCGGCATATTTATTACTATGTTTTATGCCTCTACAGGAAGAGCAGATTATTGTATTATCGGAATTGTACTATTCTTTATAGGTTCCCTATTCTGCTATAACGCCTTTCCCCATCTTCAAATCAGAATATCATCATGGTTAAACCCCTGGGTAGATATAGAGGGAAAAGGATACCAGATAACACAGGGACTTATGGCAATAGGAAGCGGAGGACTGTGGGGTAAAGGTCTAGGACTTGGTGAACCTTACTGGATACCTGCAGTGGAAACAGATTTTATCTATTCTGCTATTGGGGAAGAACTTGGACTTATGGGAGGTATAGCAATTATAATATGCTATATGATTTTAATTGAAAGAGGTACAAAAATTGCACTGAAGTCAAAAGATATCTTTAATAAAATACTGATACTGGGAATAACTGCTGTTTTTACCATGCAGACATGGGTTATAATAGGTGGAGTCTTAAAACTTATACCACTTACAGGTATAACTCTCCCATTTATGAGCTATGGTGGAAGTTCACTCCTGTCAAATTTCCTTGCCATAGGGGTACTTCTGGGATTTCGTGAGGAAAAATTTTTTGAAGAAAAATAAAAATACGATTAATCAAAATATAATAAAACTTTTCCATATCTTTGTCATCTTATTTCTTTTACTGATAATTATGAATACTTACTGGGCTTTCTGGCGAGAAAAAGAACTCCTTAATATGACACAAAATCCTCGTAACAGAGAGAATTTAGATTTAAGAGGAGGAATTCTCTCTATGACAGGAGAATATCTGGCAAAAACTGTGAAAAAAAAACGTGTATATCCTGAAGGAGAAGTTATTTCTCATATAACAGGTTATCTTGATCCTATAATGGGAAAATCCGGTCTTGAAAATAGCTGTGATGAAATATTAAGAAGTCATCCTTTCCCCTTCACTCTGGAAGGACTGAAAGAACGATGGAATGATGGACAATCCAGAGGATATGATATTTATCTAACTCTGGATATTAAACTTACCAGAATTGCTTATGAAGCTTTAGGAAATCATCGTGGAGCAATAGTGGCTATTTCTCCACAGACAGGAGAAATACTTATAATGGTATCGAAACCGGGGTTTGATACAAATAATCTCTATAAGAACTGGGAGAATTATAAAAAAGATCCTTCTTCTCCCCTGCTCGATAGAACTGTCCAGGGCAGTTATATACCCGGTTCTATCTTCAAGGTCCTTATACTGGCTTCTGCCCTGGAGGAGGGAATCATAAAGGAAAAAGACACCTTTCATTGTCCCGGTTACATAGATGTAGAAGGTCACAGATTTAACTGTGGCTATGTCCATGGTCATCAGGATTTAAGAAGGGCTCTTGCAAATTCATGTAATGTAGCCTTTGCAACTATAGGATTAAAAATGGGCAGAGAAAATTTATTAAAATACTTCAAAAAATTTTTCGGGAATAATTACGATATATCACTTCCTGTTATACACTCAAAATTAACAGAAGAAAATCTACCTGGTAACAAACTTTTAGCTCAGAGTTCCTTTGGTCAGGGAGAAGTACTGCTTACACCCTTTGAAGCATGTCTTATGACCTGTGTAATAGCCAATAAAGGTAAAATGATGTATCCCTATTTAATAAAAGAAATAAAAGATTCTAAAAAAAGATTAATAAAAGAAAGAAAACCAGAAATTATGTCAAATTGTATATCTACAGAAACTGCTGAAATAGTATCATCAATTATGGAATCAGTTGTAGAAGAAGGCACAGGTTACAGAGCAAAAATAGAAGGTATAAGAGTTGCCGGGAAAACAGGCACAGCAGAACATCCAGGTGGAGAAAACAATGCATGGTTTGTTGGATTTGCCCCTGCAGAAAACCCAAAGATAGCAGTGGCAGTTATAATTGAAGAAGGTGGAGCAGGAGG
>JAKJGF010000327.1 GCA_022704525.1 Bacillota bacterium
AAAAATGATGGAGGTGTTACGTATGACAAGGGTTATGCAGGCTTTATATAAAGAATTCAAAGAGGAAGGTATAGAAGAAGGTATTGAAAAAGGTATTGAAAAAAATAGACTGGAAATGGCACATAAAATGCTGGAAGATAAGGTTGATATAAATTTAATCGTAAAATATACAGGTCTTATGATTGAGGAGATCAAGGAATTGATGAAAAAAGACAGAGATTAATGGGATTATAAGGGATTGCCGGGATTTTATAAAAACTTCCCGGGGGACAGAATCCTTCTTCATCTAATACAACCTGTCAGAAATAACTGATCCTCATCAGGTAATTTCTGAGCCAGTTCCAGCGCGTTAATTGCTCTTTCTGATTTGACTACCGAGTTTTTCATAATAGGTAGGAAAATCAGATTGAGTCTGTCAATTACCTCTAAGTACCGCTCCAGGTAAAAAAGTATCCAAAAAATTTTAAATATACACACCTGTCCCTGTCCGGGCTCTGGAGCAAAAGATATACCGTCAAAGGAGAAAGTTATAACTTAAATAAATGCAAAACTGTATATTCTGTAATAACAGATTTCATTGTAACAGGATCATAGATTTTGCGTAAGAGCCCGGGCAGGGACAGGCCTGTGAGATGGATACTAACTTGCCTGTTGCGGTACTAAGTGGTAGTAAATTCGCCGACAATTTATAAGCAAAATACAGAACCGGCAAAACTCAAGAAAATACTCACAAGAGAATTTTCAAAAGAACAGGTTAAATACAGACCCGGCAGAGGCGGTAAACAGATTATCTGTGTAGAAGTCTACAGTAGGTGATGTCCTCAAAAAAGCCGCCAACCTTCTGGGAATTGACCTGTATTTTTATAAAGATGAACCGGTTTTTTTAAATTACTTCTAATTTTTTGTTGACTATGGTATAATACCTAAAAAGGACAATATACCAATATGGTCAGAGAACATGAAATTCGTCTTGAAGATATAGAAAGGGCTAAGGTTTAACTATATAAATCCTTCATAGAATTCAGTTCTTCCTTTATTCTTTCCCTCAGACTTCCCGGCTCAAGAACCTCTACACCGTAACCGAATTGAAGTATCCAACCAATCATATTAAAAGGATTTTTCACTTCAAAAGAAACAATCACATCTTTTCCAAAGCCTTTAACCTTCTGTGTGGGATGTTCAGTTCTATAGGAGAGTTTCTTTTTCATCCTTTCTGCCACAGGGCCGGTGAATTTTATTTTTACTTCCACCTTCCCGCCATCTCCCCAGTCCCACATGTGGGCCGGCATAAGATCAGGATTTTCCGGCAATAATCTTTCTTCTCTTTCGGTCAACTCTTTACGTTCCATCCTGATAATCTGATTAATAGAAAAGGTTTTAATTATCCTGTCTTTAAAACAGAAGGCCCTTATATACCATTCGTAATCATAAACGAGAAGAGTAAAAGGAACTATTTCTCTCGATACAGTTTCTTTATGATGAGTCGGTTTATAAGTCAGGAGGAGTTTATTTCTTTCATTTATTGCTTTCTTTATCATAGCGAGACTGACAGAGAGATTTCTCTTTATTTTCGGCCCTGATACTATGACAGAAGGAGCGAGATTTCCGGTTATTTCCTTCTCAAGGGTTTTATAAATTTTATTCTCTATGGTTTTCAGATTTTTAAAAGGGTTACTTACTTCATCTGAGAGATATCTTACTGCTTCATAGAGAAGTTTCATTTCTTCTCTCTCGAGGGCAAGAAATTTTACAGGTGAATAGAGTTTATAATGTTTTTTTCCCTTATCATAATCTACAAAAAAACCTGTATGAGATTTTTCATCAATGGTTTTTCTTATTTCATCAATGTATTTTTTTACAGTGGGAACACGACAGCCCAGGCTTGCGGCATAATAATCTATCCCTTCCTCTTCCTGTTTTAAGAGCATAAAGAGCAGGTGGAGAATATTTCTTACTTTCCTGTTTTCTCCATGTTCTTTACTGCTCGTAAAACTTACCTGTTTAGTAGCCATAATTAACACTCCCTTTTTTTAAAAAAAATCAATTAGTAGATCCACCGTTATATCTATAAAATGATTATACTATAATTAAGGAGTGATTACAAGTAAGAAAGGAGGTCTGTATATAATATAATATAATTAATTCTTAAATGCAACTCAGGAAAGGAGAGTTATTATGCGTCCTGATATGACCTTATGGAAATTCTGTCTTAAACAGAGACACTACAGTGGTTCTGCCAGATATGTCTGCAGCAGAATACTAAATTTTATCTGTAAAAAGAAGTATCGGAATATATGGACAGGTAAAAAACAGAGAAATGAAATCAAAGAAAGATTCTCTCACCAGGAACATATCCTTTATCGCTGGTCTGTAAGCAGTTCTTATGTGGATTACATTGGAGGGAATTTATGGATAAACAGTGATGATTTGATTGCTTTTCTTAAGAAAGAGAGATTTCACGTGGATAACACATATAATCCCGACAGATGGACACGAAAAGACTGGTTTTTTAATATTGTACAGATTCTGGATGAAACTCCGGAGAATAAAGACGAGAATATATCCTCAGTCTTAAATTCCATTACAAAACGCAATATATCAACAGATGAAAAAGGAAGAAACTATGTCCTCTCCGAGACAGGCGTGAGGGTTTTTGAAGATTTCAGAGACAATCTCATTATTGACAGAGATGACCCTGTAATAATGGAACAGGGAAATAGATGGAGATACAAAAAAGGACTCGTTCAGGGTCTTTCCTATCTTGGAAGCGAAAACTCCGAAGATGCCATAACATGGAATGTCTTTCGAACCTTAATGAAAAGTCCCACTTCTGAATGGTTCAGCAGTATATTTCCCTTCATATATTTGACTGATGAGGAATATAAAAACATACAATTTGCTTTCTGGAAAGAATTTCCTCCCCCTTCTTCAAGGACTGTCCGGGAAGGCAATACTCATGTGGATCTTACCGTAGAGACTCCTGAGAAATTAATCTTCATAGAAGTCAAATATAAAAGTGAAATAAGTATTTCCACCACTTATGATTCGGAAAGGGATCAGATTATAAGAAATATTGACGTGGGAAGCAGCACTGCAAAAGAAAGAGATAAAGAATTTTACTTTGTTCTCCTTATTACAAAAGAAAATGTCATATCTATAAATAAATTCAATTACTATAAAAATAAGCCGGAAAGAATAGAAGAAAAGATCGGTTCCTACAGGGATGACATAGGGGATTATAGAGAAGTGGCAGACCATATGTATATCCTCTACTGGGAAGAGATTTGTAAGACGTTAAGGGAATTAAAGGATTATCTCGGAGAGAAATTTGAAGAGTGAGCAGTGAGCAGTGAGCAGTAGATGATATCGTCTCACGTCTCACGTCTCACGTTTTCACCTCTCACCTCACCAATTAAAAAGGAGGTTTTGTTTATGAAAGGTCAACTCAGAAACCCTGTCCTTTCAGGGGTACTTTCTGCCATAGTGCCGGGGACAGGACAGATTTATAATCAGGATGTTATAAAAGGATGGATTGTGCTTTTTCTTTTTTTATTACTGGCAGGTACATTACTCGGCGGTCTGGCTGTATGGGTCTATGGAATTGTAGATGCCTATCTTGTGGCAGAAAAAATTAACAGAGGAGTGAAGAGACTGAAATTAGAGAGAAAGTTGGCTTATGCCACGGCAAGTTCTCTTATCTGCGGGTGGGGTCAGATTTATAACGGTCAGTTAATAAAGGGAGGACTTATGATGGCCTGTTTTATCTTCCTTGCACCTACGGGGATAGGACTCATCTTTATGTGGCTCTACAGTGGCCTCGATGCATATTTTACAGCGGAAAAAATAAACAGGGGTGAAATGGAAACACCTCTTATAAAAGGGCTTATCTATCATCGCCTTGATTCTTTGCACGGACTTCTTCAGGAAGAGGGAAGAGTCCTTCCTCCTCCGGTAAAGTCCGGTTCTACGGGGGAGTTGAAAAAGAA
>JAKJGF010000328.1 GCA_022704525.1 Bacillota bacterium
GGCATCATAAAAATAAAGAGAATCCTCACCTAAAAGTTTTTTTATCTTCTCTGCCATAACAGATGATGTAAGAGGCCCTGTAGCTATAATAACAGAGCCTTCCGGTATTTCTTTAACCTCATCCCTTTCAACAGTTATATTAATATGAGATAAAATAGCTTTCTCTACCCTCTCTGCAAATTCATCTCTATCTACGGCAAGGGCACTTCCCGCTTCAACTCTGGATTTATCAGCACAGGAAATTACTATGGAATTCAATCTCCGTAATTCCTCTTTTAAAAGTCCCGAAGCAGTAGAGGACGAATTGGATCTCAGTGAATTACTGCAGACTAATTCGGAAAGTCTCCCTGTTTTATGGGCCGGGGTCATCTTATAAGGCCTCATTTCAAATAATCTCACTTTTACACCACGCTCTGCAGCCTGCCATGAAGCTTCACTGCCGGCCAGGCCTCCTCCTATTATAATTAATTCCGTCATAAATTCTTAACTTCCTGCCACTCCTGATGTTCACACCCGGGGCCTATACAGGAGAGAAAAATTTTATTTGCCGTCTGTCTCTTAATCACTAAAATATGATTGCTCTCAGGGCATATATTATTAGTAGGACGGTACCAACTGCTGAAATTACACGCAGGGTATAAACTGCAACCGTAAAATAATTTCTTCTTCTTTGTAAATTTCTCAACAATTTCACCTTTACAGCCATTCTGAGGACATTTTACTCCTATAGTTTTACGTATGGAAAGGGTATTTTTACAATCTGGAAACCCTGAACAGGCTATAAAATCTCCGAATCTGCCTCTCTTTATTATCATTGGCTTTCCACACTTATTACACTTTTCCTCAGCATATTGAACAGTTAACTCCACTTTTTTTATTTCATTATCGGCTTTCTTCAGGGTAATAATAAAAGGTTGATAAAAATCTTTCAGCAAATTCACCCAGGGGAGATTACCTTCCTCTACTTTATCTAACTTATCTTCCATATCGGCTGTAAATGTTTCATTTATTATATCCGGAAAATGCTTAACAAGAAGTTCCGTTACTTTAACCCCTAACTCTGTGGGATAAAAACGCTTCTTTTCGACTCTGACATAACCTCTCTGCCTTATGGTTTCGATAGTAGGTGCATAGGTACTCGGCCTTCCAATACCTTTTTCTTCTAATATCTTCACAAGGGAAGCTTCTGTATATCTGGGAGGTGGTTGTGTAAAGTATTGATTTGGGAGAAGTGTTATTAATTTTAATTTATCTCCCCTGCTTAATTTAGGCAGATCATCTTTTATAAGTTCTTCATCTTCCCCTGGCTGAATATCATAAACCTCTAAAAAACCCGGAAACATAATTCTTCTTCCTATGGCTCTGAACATATAATTAAGTGCTTCTATATCTACAGTTATAACTCTTATCCGGGCTGATTTCATCTGACTGGCAACAAATCTCTTCCATATAAGGGAATAAAGATTATACTGCTCTTTACTGAGAAAAGACTTTACTTCTTCAGGAGATCGCCCAACAGATGTCGGTCTTATAGCCTCATGAGCATCCTGTGCTCTGTTTTTCGCTTTGAAAACCGGAGCTTTGGAAGGAAGATATGTTTCTCCAAACTTTTCTTTTATATACTCCCTGACATCTGTAACAGCCAGTGAAGAAACACGTGTGGAGTCAGTTCTCATATAGGTTATAAGTCCGGTAGTTTCTCCTTTTCCTGTATCAAGACCCTCATATAATTCCTGAGCTATCTTCATAGTTTTCGATACTCGAAAGCCCAGACGCCTTGATGCCTCCTGTTGCAATGTACTAGTTATAAAAGGAGGAAGAGGATTTTTTATCTGTTCCTTCTCCTGTACAGAGGAAACGACAAATTCCGCATTATTAAGGTCTTGCAATATCTCCCGGACTTCTGTTTCATTTTTAATTTTTATCTTTTTGCCTTGCTTTTCTCTCAGAGTAGCTTCAAAAGTAGTTCTCAGGCCTGACTTCTGAAGTTCGGCCACAATAGTCCAGTATTCTTCAGATACAAAACTCTCTATTTCCTTTTCTCTATCACATATCAATTTCATAGCCACAGACTGAACTCTCCCTGCACTGAGTTTTGGAGCAACCTTTCGCCAGAGAAGGGGGCTTATTTTATATCCCACAAGTCTATCCAGAATACGTCTGGCCTGCTGGGCATAAACCTTGTCAAGATTCAGCTCTTGAGAATTTTTCAGGGCTTCTTTAAGAGCAGGACGGGTAATCTCATGAAGTTCTATTCTTTCAGGGGAAGTTATATTTAGAGATTGTATCAGATGCCAGGCAATAGCTTCTCCTTCTCTGTCCGGATCAGAGGCGAGATAAACCCTGTCAGATTTCTGTACTGCAGATTTAAGTTCTTTAATAATTTTTCCCTTACCTTTTATTGTTATATACTGTGGAGCAAAAGCATTTTCTATATCAACACCGAGCTTACTTTTAGGCAAATCTCTAACATGTCCCATAGATGCTTTCACTGTATATTTATTACCCAAAAATTTCTTTAAAGTCCTGGCTTTTGCAGGTGATTCAACTATAATTAGAGATTTACTCATAATTCCTCCGAATACATAAGATTTTTATCAGAATCTAACAAAAAAATTTCCTTCTATTCTTCTGATTAAGCCATGTACTTCAAGGATACTTAAAATACCCAGAACTTTACCCGTATCCATAGAAGTTTTTCTTATAATTTCATCAATATGAATCGGTTCCATAGATATAAAAGAATAAATTTCCTTTTCAGATCCGGCCATCTCCGGAATTACCGATTTCTCTCCAGAAGGTACATCTGTAGATAAAACTAATTCTTCCATAATATCCTGAATATCCTCAACCAGTTTCGCCCCTTCTTTAATAAGATAATTAGTACCTCTACTGAGTTCCTTATCTATGGGACCCGGTACAGCATATACCTCTCTCCCCTGTTCTAAAGCCGCGTTCACAGTATGAATTGTACCGCTTTTTTCCCGGGCCTGAACAACAAGAACTCCTCTGGATAAACCACTGATAATCCTGTTTCGTTTCGGGAAATTACAGGACTGAGGTTCTGTCCCCAGAGGAAATTCCGAAATTACTGCTCCATGAACGGAAATATCCTCCATAAGTTTTAAATTTTCAGGCGGATAGGCTATATCCAGACCACACCCCATAACAGCTATAGTTCTTCCTCCACTCTTTATAGCTGTTCTGTGGGCTATCGTATCTATACCACGAGCCATACCGCTTACTATAGTAAAATTACAGGCTATAATTTTACTGCATAACTGAGAAGCCACAGTCCTTCCATAATAATCAGGAGTTCTGGTGCCTATAACTGCTATAGAATTCTTATCCTGAGATGAAAAACTCCCCTTTAGAAACAATACAAGAGGAGGGTCTGAAATTTCCTTTAATAACTCCGGATAAAAAGGATCTAAGAGGGTTATTATAGAAATTTCTCTCTCCTTAAGCCTGATTAATTCTCTCTCAGCTTCTGAGATAAGTCTTTCTTTTTCACCTAAAGACCTTACTATAACATCACCAATACCTTTTATAGCTTTTAAATCAGAAGGGGATGCTTCGAAGATCTTCTGAGGAGTGAGGAAAACTTCCAGTAATATTCTACTTTTCTGTATACCGAGATTAGATACATTCCTTAAGGCTAACCAGTACAATAAATCACTCATATAATTTATTTAATAAATTTTCTAAACAAACCTCTTCTAAATACTATAATTTCCCTGATTAAAAGATTTCTATTCAAGTTTCATATTATACTTCAAGAGTTTTTCCTTGTCAACAACCTATTCCTGGAAAAACAAAAGACGAACAACAAGGTTGTTCGTCCTAAATATATAATTACTTCAGTAATTCAGTAATTCAACTACCACCCTCTGAATATATTCTTTATACCACTGGCAATTCCACCTACTACTGACCCCAGAGCACCGCCAATAAATTTACCTACTGTACTACC
>JAKJGF010000098.1 GCA_022704525.1 Bacillota bacterium
TCAACCGGTTTCTATAGAAATTACGGTTGAAGGTTGGGGAAATGTTGATGCTATCGGCGAACCTGTGTTACCACATCTGTCAGATTTTAAAAGTTATCCTTCCGGAACCTCTACAGATTCTTTTGTTAAGGAAGATATGGTTTATTCTCAAAAGAAATTCAAATATGTCATTATGCCAGTTAAAACAGGCCTACTTGAATTCCCTGAAATTTCTTATTCTTATTTTGCTCCCAGAGAGGGTAAATATAAAAATATAAGCACAAAACCCCTGAATATTGCTGTATCTGAGGGAACAGGTAATATTTCATCTTCCAGTAATACACAGGAGGAAATAAAAATAACCGGCCAGGATATAAATCATATAAAAACCGGTTCTTATGTTCTTAAGAGTGATACATCTTTACTTTATAAGAATATTTTTTTGAGATTTTGTATATTCTTTCCACCTCTGGGTTTATGCTTTTCATTTTATTATAAAAAATATAATGATAGATTGAATAGTGATATTGGTTTTGCACGTTTTAGAAGAGCTTACAGAAAAGCCATGATAAATCTCAATAAAGCAAAAAATATTATGAAAGAAAAAGGTAATTCTGAAGAATTTTATTCATTTCTTTCAAGAGCTTTAACAGAATATATAGGCGATAAGGTTAATCTTCCTCCTGCAGGACTTACACTGACAGATATGTTTTTTATTCTGGAGGAAAAACAGGTAGATAAGGAAATACTTGAACTTTTTCGCAGAACTTATGAAAGTTGTGAATATGGACGATTTGCTCCGGGAGGTTCAGGTGAAGAAAATATGAGGCATGCCTTAGAAATGACAGAAAAGATCATAGTGAAACTTGAGAAATATATGTGAGGTAATCTGTTATGAAGAGAAAACTTTTACTATTACTGAGTATGTTTTTATTATGTTCTTTTCTTTTTTATCCTGCCAGAAGCAGTCAGAAAATCTCTGACATTTTTAATCAGGCCAATAGTTTATATGAAAAAGGTAATTTTAAGGAAGCTATATCTTATTATGAACAACTGGTTCAATCTGGTAAGGTTAGTTCTGACCTTTATTATAATCTGGGGAATGCATGTTTTAAAGCCGGTTTGCCTGGCAGAGCTATTTTATATTACGAGAAAGCGATGAAGTTTTCTCCCAGGAATAAAGAATTAAAACAGAATTTAGCTTATGTTCGTTCTCTTACAGTTGATAAACAGTTTGATGAAGATGGTAGCATAATATTTTTTCTTCTGTCAGGTATGAATGGTTTTTTATCTATTAATGAATTAACGATAATTTTTATGATATTCTATTTTATTCTATTTTTTACAGGACTTATTTATATATTCCTCCCTGAGAAGAGTGTTAGATTTTATAACAGAATAATAGCCTCTTTTGTTTTATTCTGTTTTTTAATAAGCTCCTTTTTTTTAGCCATCAGAATATATGATGAGGAATATGTTAAAAAAGGTATAATTATGTTCTCTCAGGAAAAAGCTCGTAGTGGACCAGGTGAAGATTATACAGAGGTTTTCACTGTCCATGAAGGGAGTAAGGTTTTTCTCAGACAGACTCAGGGGGATTGGCGTCAGATCACTCTTCCTTCCGGTTATAGCGGATGGGTAAAGAATAAATCTATAGAAGAGATTTAGTTCTTTATAGCAAAAATTTTTAAGAAGGTATTTTATTTTTTTAGAATAGCGAACCTTTTTTATTGACTTTTTTAGAGTATTTTGATATTCTGAAATAAATTTCATAACTATACTTTTGCACTTTTTAAACAAAGCCTTATTCCACATTCTGCAAAAGTATAGCATAAATGTAAAGAGGTTTATATTTGTGGTTTTTGAAAAGGGAGATTTTATATATAACAAATATAAGGTAGATAAGATTAGCTCCTCTGATGAAGATGGAGCTAATTATATTTGTAATTATCAAAAGGGATTTAAACTGGTAAAACAGATTTTTTCAGTTTCGAAAGATAAAAATAAGAAAAAGATAGATTTGTTATTTTTAGAGAGATGTAAAATTTTCAAAAGTCTGAACCATAGAAATTTAGTGAAGATAGAAGATTTTTTCATAGAAGAAGATTCATATTATGTTGTAATGGAATATATAAAAGGTAAGAGTCTTGAAGATATATACCGAAAGGAATATAAAGAAAAAAATTTTCCTTCTAATATTTTAATAAAATATATTCTGAAGGTTTGTGATGGATTAAAGTATCTTCATGGACAGGAGCCTCCTTTAATATATGGTTCTCTGTCTCCTGGACATATTATTATAGGGGGAGGAGAAATAGTAAAACTGTTAAATTACGGATTTTCTAATATAGTTAAGAAGGGACGCAATACTGGTTTTTCATCTCTTGAGCAGATTTCCGGTGAAAAAGAAGATATTAAATCAGATATATACAGTCTGGGAGCATTAATGTATTATTTTCTTACCGGTAATAAAGTTGCAGCAGGAACCAGAAAACTGGAGAAAATAGTTGAATTTAATCCCGATGTGTCAAAAAATCTTGGAGAACTTGTTATTAAGTGTCTCTCTAAAAAACTTTCAAATAGACCTGATATTACAGACCTGAGTCGCCAGCTCTCAAAAATATATCTATCAGAAACTGTTTTAAGGGCAAGTAAGATAGCTTTCCCTGTTTTACCTTCAGAACAGGGTAAAGAAGAAACTGAAAGTAAAGTCACTATGCCTGTGCCGAATAAAGAAGATATGGAGAAATCTGATGTTGGAGAAGGAGAAGTGATTTTGAAAAAGGAAAAGAAGGTGCAGCAGGACAATGAGGGAGAGATAAAAATTGTAAAAAAGAAGAAAAAAAAGAAGAAGGTATCTTCAGAAGAAGTAGAAGAAGTAAAATCGAAGAAAAAGAAGAAGAGTAAGGAATTACCAGAGGTTTTAAAAACAAATACAGGTACTGTCGAGGAAGTCCGTGCAATTTCTGAAAAAGAACCTGAAGAAGTAATAAAAAAAGAAACAGAATGTGTAGAAGAATTGGAAGAAGAAACGCCAGCTCAAGAGGTGAACGTGCCTGAGAACAAAGAAAAGATTACTTTGAAAACAAGCGAACTTTCCCGCATAATTTTTGATGCTCTAAAGCAAAAAGAAGAGGAAAAGAAAGAGGAAGAAGAGGAAGAAGAGGAAGTAGAGGAAGTAGAGGAAGTAGAGGAAGTAGAGGAAGTAGAGGAAGTAGAGGAAGTAGAGGAAGTAGATAAGAGAATTGAGAATTTATTTGATGAAATACTTCAGTCTCAGGAGGACGATAAATCAGGAGAAGAAAAGATAACAACCCTATCTTCACAGCCTTCAGCAGAAGTGTCCAAACGTTCTGCCAGTATAGCCAGTTTTTTACGCAGTAAATCGGGTCTTGAAGAATATAAAGCAGTACCTGCTACGATAACCAGAAGAAAATCCGGTCTTTCAGAAGGTTTTCTGGCTTCTTTAAAAGCCACGCCCATGCCTTCTTCTCAGACTTCAGCAATAAATGGCGAGATAATAAAAGAACCTCTTTTTACTCCTTATAAGAAACCTCTTTCTGCTCCTCCCTTATCTCTTTTTGAAGAAATAGATAGGCTTAAGAATAACAGATATGAAGTGATAGAGGTTATACATGAGGATTGTTATGGAGCAGTATATACAGTCCAGGATTATGATGAAATTGATGAAGAAAAAGTAGTAAAGATTTTAAAAGAGATTCAGTATAAAGGTAAAGATAGAGATCAGGTAAAAGGAATTATAGAAAAATTTGAAGATGTCTGTAAAAAACTTATGCAATTAAAACATCCCAGTTTGACTGCTCTGAAAGATTATTTTTATCTTCTTTCAGAGAATGATCTGGAATTACGCCTTTGTTTTATAATGGAGTATACAGAAGGTATGTCTTTTAAGGAAATGGCTTCAACGTATTACAGTGATGATAATCAGAGTCAGATGCCTGCTATGACAGTATTTGGTGTAATCTCCAGGGTATATGCGGGTCTTGAGTATTTACATGATAATGGTATTGTTTATGGAGATCTTCGTCCTTCCAATCTTATATTAGCTCCTGACGGTAATATTAAATTTTTAAATTATGGTCTTTCAAGTATATTTAAAGGTGTTAATGATGAAGTATATCCATTTAAAGGTACCTATGGTTATGTGGCACCGGAGTTAAGAGCCCTTCCTGATGCAGATTTTAAGTCAGATATATTTTCTCTTGGTGTCGTAATGTATTTTATGCTTACCAGTAAGGATCCTGAAGAGATAGCTTATAAATTTGAACCTGTGAGAAAGTTTAATCCTCATCTGTCATTGCAGATAGATCGTTTAATTCAGTCTTTTTTGATTTATACCCCCTCTCAAAGACCTGATATAAAGCAGATAAATAGGGTAGTAAATATTATGAATTTTTTTGATGCCCGAAAGAGTGATGAAAAGGAGAAAAAAACTAAGATTGAGATAAAAAATAATGAAGTTGAAACTCTGGGTGACAGGGTTACGGAAATTACTCAGACAGTGCTCTGGACAATACATAAATATGTACCGACAAAATACCTGATAATAATAGTAGCCATAATATTTTTAGGATTAATCTGTCTGTTATATAATTTAATAGCACCTACTAATACTTCTTCAAAAATAGCTTATTTATTGGAATATGGCAGTAATACCGTAATGGTATTAGATATGAAAAAAGGTGAAATAATTAAAAAATTCGATATCAGTATTACTGCAAATGGAGGTCTGGCTATTTCGCCAGATAAAAAATATCTCTATGCGACAACAATAACAGATAAAATTTCTGTTGTTGATTTGACTACCTTTAAGGAAATTCGTACCATAATAGTTCAAAATAAGCCTGTATCTATATTTTCTTCTCTTAAAGGTGACAGACTTTTCGTAATAAATAAAGATTCTAATTCTGTCACTTCTATAGATACTGATTCTATGTTAGTTTTAGATACTATATCTGTTGGAGAAGGTCCCGTAGCAGGAACTATATTACCGAATGGTGAGGAATTATATATATGTAACTATACTTCAAATGATGTATCTGCAATTAATCTGACTAACAAACAGTTAACCACTATACCGGTAGAGAAAAGACCCAGGGGCATAATAGCAAGTCCTTCAGGACAAAAATTATATGTAACCAATTCTGATGCCGAAAGTATATCAATAATAGATGTAAGAGGGAAAACCGTCACAAATACTATATCTGTATCTACAGGTCTTACAGATATCCTTATAACTTCTGATGGTAAAACTATATATGCGGCAAATCCTGATAATAAAACTATAACTATAATTACTACTGATACTGATGCAGTTGTCGGAGAAATTAAGGTTAAAGAAAATATAGCATCCATCACTATTTCACCGGATGAAAAATATCTCTATATATGTAATCCAAGTCAGAGTGATAGGGTGCAGAGTAAAGTCCTGATTTACAGTACCATATCAAAACATAAAGTCCAGGAAATTAATATTAAAAATTATCGATGTGAAAAGATCCTATGTAGCCCTTTACTGAAAAAAAGGTAATAATAATAATCTGTAAAGGCAATCCTCCTGGGGTTGTTTCAAAGAGAGCAGATAGAGGCGTCTGCCACTACAACCTGTTATATACGGTTAATCCGGAACAATCTGATGCAAAAGTAAAGGATGGAGAATACAAAGAGTGTGAAGATATTCTGACTGATTCATATACAAAAGTAAAAGTTGGAGAATACAGGAGACAGGAGTTTGAGTATTCTGTCTCCTGTATTCATCTGGTCTTTATACTTAAAAACTACTGCCTCCCACCTGCCAGGATTTAGCTTTAACGCTCTTTGGAAGGTGATCTATAGTATAACTCTGCGCTCCTGACGGGTCATAGCCGTAATCTCTTTTAGGAGGACGATAACGAGTAGCACAGGTCCATCCTACAACACCAGGTCCAACATTGGAGTTATCAAAGTCAGCCATAGTAGAACCGTCCTGTTTATGAACTATAGCTCCTCTTCTCAGCAGAGTATATCTATCAGTATCAGACGCTCCCCAGTCTTCTACAAATTGATCACCATTTGGCAGATGGTAATCACCATCAAATGTCTTCTTTTCATAATAAGGATTATCTTTATCTTCCTTAATTTTGCCGGTAGTTTTATCCTTAACCGTATAGTTTCCCACATAATATCTGTCATCATCTATCTTTGCTCCGTCTATAGTAAGAGCATTGAATTCTACCGTCTTTGTGGCGTCCTTCGTATGTTTTCGTTCTTCACCGCTTACTTGAGGAGCTTTCTTAGCTTGAGTATTAATAGATGTTGTTCCCCATTTATTAAAAGCACCTGTTTCATTAGTGGCATCATAATCGTCAGGTTTAAAACCTCCTGAAAAGAAATATATTTTATTTGTACTACATACAGCAGCAGATTTCTTCTTAAAATCAGGATAAAAAGCAGTATCATTAGGATCGAATGGGCGGCTACCAGTCTTCCAAGTCCAATTATTTCCTAGCTGTGGAGGTTGTTCCATATTAAAATCACCCTGGATATATACATTATAAGGAGAAACAATAATTGTATTTCCCGGAAGTACCGCAGCATTTTTAATAAGTACAGGCGTATCGCAATATAGAATGGTATTTTCAGGCCATATCTTATCATTTATATTTCCATTTTTGTCAGGGTCAAGAAGTTTTAAGACATCTACCTCTACATATTCTTCTCTTCTCCATTCAGAAGGATTCCAGAACTTTTTTTCCGTCGTGATAGCAGCTTTTACTTTATTTACGTCGGTACCGGCTGTATTACCATTAACTTTTACCACTCCTGTTTTATTAATTATTATACCCTGTTCATTTGCCTCGTTATAATAATAGCCATTGGGCATAAAAGATTCAAAACTGGGCATTTCATGGTGTTCGGGATTGAGGCTTACATCTCTTACTGCACCATTCCATCTTTTTATTGCATCAGTTTTCCATTTAGACCATGTGCTATCATAGTTGTTTGAGTCACCGTCACCTCTTATAGATACCAACGTTTTTAGTGTATTGGCTTTCTGTGCATTTATCTTTGCACCCTGCCAATTACTAAAATTGTCCTTAGTTCCACCCCATTTATCATACACCTTGTAAGATGTATAGATTTTTCCGCTTTGAGAATTAAGAAGAGGTTCCATTGAAGAATTGCCCTCATTATAATTACTTGCACGAAAGCTGAGTAGTTTATCCTTATTGGGATTCATATATATATCTCCAAAAGCATATACCTTACCCTTAATTGTTTGATCATAACCTCTTATAAATTCTCCCAGATTACCTGAATCAAATATGGCATACTGGAAAAGGTCGATATATTCTCCTCTCATAAGTATGGTTCGTACTGTGAGATTATTAGGATATCCCAGGGAAGCCTTTACTTTTAAGACATAATCTCTCTTGGCTATAGAACCTTGCATATAGTCTATAGGATAGATTTTAAACTTATAGCACTCATTGTAAGGAGTACCCAGAAAGGATGGATATGGTTTACTGGAATCCCATTCCCACTTTATCCATCCGTCCTCCCTGGAATAACCCTCTCCATATTTAGCGGAAGAAGGTACTGGTAATATCCTGTTACTTAGCTCGCTTACAGGAGTATTATCATCCTGATGAGTGAATTTTTCAAAATTAAAAGAAGAAAAATAAAACTGAGCAAATTCTGCTCCTGCCTGAGCCAGATAAAAAGCCTGATTTGATCTTTTTTCAAGCAGAAGAGTGTAGGACTCTGCCATAGTTGTCTGGATAATACAACCCAGCAGGATTAGTATTATGGGCATAAAAACCAGAACGGTAAAAAGAGCCATACCTCTTTGAGTTAAAGACCTGTAAAAAATTTTCATGTTCTTAAACCTCCTTATTAATTAATAAAATTATCTATTATTATTCATATACTATATAAAGTATAACAAAATTCTTAAAAAAAAGCAAGAAAAATTTTATTCTATATTGCCTTTGAGATGGCATTTTTATATTTAGTTTTACTAAACTATCTTTTATCATTTTTCGAATAACAATTTATCTTAAAAGATATTATAACACACTATATGATGCTCTTCTTCAGTAACTTCAACCAGTGCTACAGGTACTGCTGAGTATCTCGGGACCTTGAAAGAATCTTTACTTCCGCCACTCGCGGGGTCATATAATCTTTTAAGTAAATCTGTGAATAGACCCTGTAGAAGACCCGTCAGACATTCGATCCATTCGACGGGGAGTTACTCCTACACCTGTTTTGGGGGTTGCCGTAATAGTTGCACCTGTAGATGTCTCAATTTGCATTGTTCCTTTTGCTTGTATCTTACACTCACACACTGCAGTAAATATACTTTCATAAAAAGCTGCTACCTGTTTCTTTGATAAATACTCTTCTGATACTTTGTTGTTATTTAACCAGGCAACAGTAATATCCCGGGCTATTTCTTTATCTATTGAGGACATAGAAAACACTCCTTTCTTTAAATATATATTATATAATGTTTCTGATAAAAACACCAGTTTATTTTTCTTTTCCTGAATTCTCCAGTCTTCCTTCAATTTTACCGGAAACAGGACTGTGTTCCTGGAAATATTTTATAATTGCATCACGTATGAGCATGACATTCTGAAGATTTTTTCCTTTTTTAAAACCATTATAACCGTCTCCTCCTAGAGCTAGAAAATCTGCTGTGGCTACCCGGTATATTTTTTTCGGATCAAGGGGTTTATTATTTACCATAATTTCTATTACTCTCTGGTTCTTCGGTTTAGAAGAGTCATATTTCACCTTTAAACCTGAAACCTGGAGAATGGCATGGAATCCGCTAAAACTTTGTTCTATTATTTCCATTATGTCTTTTCCGCTGAGATCCAGACTTATAAGCATATTTTCAAAAGGATATACTCTATAGATTTTTTCCATAGTAACAGGGCCTACCGGTATATTATCCCTGAGACCACCCGAGTTTATTAATCCTATATCGACTCCTGCTGTAATCTTTATACTATCAGCTATAAGATTTCCCAGGGTGCATTCTTTGTATGGGATTTTGGTAAGTACAGTAGATGTTTCTCCTATAATAGTGTCTCCGAAAGCTTCGTATTTTTCTCTGTATTTATCAAGAATATATTTTACTTCTTTGTCAGGTTCTATCTGGCTGTTCAGTATTGTTATGAGTTCTCCTTTATGATTGATTATTTTTTTTGTTGATTTATCTATTTCTATTTCCAGTTTACCAAGATAAGCAAGGTAATTACCTGCCTGGACAATAATGGTTTTATCTTTTAGAACTGGTTTTTCAATGACTTTATGTGTGTGTGCACCTATAATAATATCTATCCCCGGTACCTTAGAAACAAGTTTTACATCTTCTTCGTAACCCAGATGACTGAGGACAATTATTAAATCAGCTTTGTGTATTTCTTTTAGAATAGGTATATAGAATTTTAATGTTTCTTCGCCGGAAAAGATATAATAATTGGATATATTGCTTTCAGGCCCAAATACTGTTGTGTCAGTGCAAGCGAGTCCGATAATTCCAATACGTATATCCTCTATATTTTTCAGGGCATAGGGTCTGGTACCTGCAATGAATTCCCCCTGCTCTTTTGTTACTAGATTAGAAGAAAGAAAGGTGAAATGGGCTTTAGAGATCATATGGCCAAGTTTTTCTTTTCCCCAGTCAAAATCGTGATTTCCTATTACAGAAAAGTCATAACCTGTCTTATTCATTAAATCAATCATTGAAATACCATAGGTCAAATTGGAATAGAGAGTTCCCTGAGCTATATCACCACCATCAAAGAGGATTACTCTTCCCGGGTTTTCCTGTTTTTCTTTATGTACCAGTGTAGATAGATATTCAAAACCTCCTATTTTTTCTGTTTCTGGAGCTATGATAGAATTTTCGTAAGGATACATACGACCGTGTATATCATTTGTATAAAGGAGAGTAATTTTTACTGTTTCTTCTGCCAGAAGATTTCCCTTTAGAAAGAGGAATATGGTAAATAAAATTATTGATAAGAAGAAAGGTTTTTTTGACATTCAGAAGTACTCCTTTGCTTAAAAGTTAAATTATATTTATTATATTCTTTCTATTTCTTCAATTCCTTCTAATTTCTTGTTAAAAAAACTGTATTGTGTTATAATTCGTAAGAAGTGTAGAGTGAAGACTGAATATGATTTACCTGACGCACCACACATCAGGCATTATACATCACCCTTTCAGGAGTAGACCATGGTACTTGATACAGAAATAATAGATATTATAAGAAAGTTGCTTGAAGAGTTTAATTACAGAAGAATAATATCAATTCCTGTAGTAGGAAGTGTTTTGTTTCCTCTTAGTGAACCCGGTAATATAATAAATTTTTTTAGAGGAAGACAGAATAGACTTTACAGTCATACATTGGGGCCCTCTTTTTATGAATATTGTTTACAGGTAAAGGATAAATCTCTTTATATATTATTTAATCTTTTCTTTAAAAATCTTTATGTAGGGAAGAATGCTGTAAAGATTCTTCTGGGGCATAAAAATTTTTCTATATTTCTTTCAAAAGGTATCTTAAGAATAGATGGAGATTTTGTCTATTCTCTTATAAAAATAAGCCCTTTTGGGAGATTTTATTTTATCTCAACAAGTATACCTTTTTATAAGGACTTTAATACCAGGGTCTATATAGGTATAGATTCAGTCTGTCTTGCTAATAATCTTATAAGATTTCTTGGAAATAGATATTATGAAAGAGCTCTTGACATCTGCAGTGGTTCTGGAATACAGAGCCTGGTACTGAGTGAGTTTTCCGGTGAAGTTACAGGAGTGGATATAAATCCTGTAGCTATTGATTTTGCTGCAAACAATGCCTTTTTGAATAAGAGAAATAATGTAAAGTTCCTTCTGTCTGATCTATATAATAATTTAGAAGGGAAATACGATATAATAGTCTCCAACCCTCCTTACGGGTTTTTCCCTGATAATTTAAAACACTGGCTTCCAGGTTACGGAGGTGAACTGGGTATAGAGATACCTTTAAAAATTATAGAAGGTTTGGACTCCTATCTTTCACCCCGGGGAAGAGGTTTTATGTGTCTTTCGTCTCCCATAGTTGACGGAAGGGATCTTATACTGGAAAAACTTGAAGAGATGTTTTCAAAGAAGGATTTCTCTATAAAAGCTGCTGTCATAGAACATTGCATAAACGCTGATTTATTAGATTTCTATAAAAAACAGAGGGTAAAATATTTTAAATTTTATCATCTTCTTTTTCAAAAAGGTGAAAAGTACTCCCTTTCAGTGGAAGACCTTTCTATGAGCCGTAAAATTGAGTTTTCTTATGCTATAGTACTTCTCAAATTATTTAGCAGGTATAATAGTTATGTATTAAAAAAACAGACATTAATCTGTAAAAACCTTCTTTTAGAAGGGAAAAAAGAATTATCTTCGGGAAATTTAGAGAAAGCTGAGAAATTATTCAGAAAAATTCTTATGATAAGACCCTATGACCTGGAATCACATCTGGAACTTGGTGAAATATATATAAGACAGAATAAACTGGAACTTGCAGAAAATTATTTTGAAGATTCTTTAAAGCTCTATCCTCCTCTTGTAGAAGGTTACTGGCAGCTGGCATATATTTATAGATTGAAAAAAAATAAAGATAAGGCAGAAGAATATTTAAAGAAAGCATGTAATCTTGCAAAAGATATGGATAATAAAGAATTAGAGAGAGAAATTAGAAAAATGTTACGCTCCCTCAGGCTGGAAGAGGACTGAGATTATCTTTCTTCTTTTGGAACAACCATAAGAGGTGGTAATTTTTTATTTGAAAGGCTTTCTATTGCTTCAATAACTTTCTGTCTTATTTCCATATTCTGGTCTTCGAGTAATTTTGATAAAGAAGGAATAGCTTTTTTATCTTTCATATTTGCAAGAGCACTGATAGCAGAAAGACGAATACTTGCACTTTCATCTCCTAACAGGGGGATTAATATATCAAATGCTCTCGGGTCTCCAAGTTTGCCAATCTCTTTTATGGCCAGAAGTCTTCCTTTATCTTTACGTTCTATCTTCTGTACAAGTTCTTCAAAATGATGAACAATGGTTTTTATGGTATCTTTTTTAAAGAATTTTTTCCCTTCTTCTTCTGAGTGCTTAACCTTTTCAGATGCATCCCTGAGAGCTTTTCTCATCTCTTTTGCATCTTCATATCTATCTTTTATTTTTGTTTTCAGTGCCTTCCTTACTATTAAATCTGTATCTATTGATGCTGAAAAATTATTGGCTATTAAAGCTGTAAAATCACCATCCATTCTGGGAGATTCACCGCTTAATAGATAGTGTAGAGTTGCACCTACAGAATAAATATCACTTCTTGGTTCAGCTTTCCCGGACAGTTGTTCAGGCGGTGCATAGCCACTTGTTCCTATTTGTTTTGTTCTTGCTCTGTCGCTCCTTGTGGCAAAACCAAAATTAAAAAGAACTACAGACCAGTCTCTTTCCCTGATAAAGAGGTTAGATGGTTTTATATCCCTATGTATAACAGGTGGATCCTGGGTGTGAAGATATTCCAGAATGTCACAGAGGTTAATACCCCACTGAAGAATCTGTCCTTCTTCGATCTGTCCGTAACAGTTTTCAAAATAAGTTTCCAGGTCAATACCTTTTATATAATCTATAACCATGAAGTATCTTCCATTTTCTGTAAAATAATCTATAGTTTTAGGTAGATTGGGATGACTGAGTGTAGCAAGCAGTTTTGCTTCTTCATTGAATTTTTTACGATAATAGTCTTCTTCTTCATCTGAAAAATGATTACACTTTAATTCTTTTACAATACAGGGGCCTTCAAGCCTGAGATCCTTTGCTGTATAGAAATCTCTTTTTTCAAGTGATTTATAACGCTCAAGTATTTTATATCTTCCAGAAAGTATAGTATCAGGTTCAAGTATTCCATATGCAGGAATTCCAGATGTTTCTATATCATATCTTTTACCTCCCCTCAGTCTGGCAAGATCTGTAATAGATATTTTATCTGATGGCACTTTTATTTCTGATTTCGTTACTGTCTCATTTTTTGTATGTTCTTTTTCCTGGACTTTATGATGGGATTCCTTATCCCTGTCACTTCCAAAAAAGGCCCATTTGATACCATCTTTTTCCATCCAGTTTCCATTAAAAAGGTAACTGCTGACACCTTCGGGTTCCTGTTTGTTAGCTCTGTCCTGATTACTCATAGAATACCACCTTTAAATTTGAGAAGTGAAAAGTGAGACGTGAAAGATTTAACATAGAAGCTGATATTATATATTTTCCTCACCTTTCATTCCTGATTTTCTTATCTGGTTATAGATAAATAATATGTTTTCAATATATAAATTATTATAACAAGTTACCTTCTTAAAATCAATAATAAATTTGACGGCATATTTTTTGCTCCAGAATCCGGCCAGGGACAGTATATGTTTAAAGTTTTTTGGATACTTTTTTACCTGGAGCTGTACTAACAGACATGACCGTATCGGTCACAACCAAATATGAAAATGAATAGACAGTGGGACATAAAACTTTATCATTTTCATATAAAGTTATATTTTTTATCTCCCGTCTCACTTTTCACCTTTCACGACTTTACAGCAGGAATTTGTTTGCTTAAATAGAATTGCTTGATTATAACCTTACTTTGTTAAAGGATGAAATTTAATATGGACTTAACCGACAGGGTTCTTAAAGAGAGATATAAAATTACAGAAAGAATTGAAGCTGGAGGTATGGCTGTTGTATACAAGGGAACAGATCTTCTACTTGTAAGAACTGTTGCTATAAAAGTCCTTAAAGATGTATTTACCAGAGATAAGGGAGTTTTAGAACGTTTTTATAGAGAAGCCCGTGCTGCTGCCGGTCTTTCCCATCCTAATATTGTTAGTATTTATGATATAGGGCGGGAAGAGAATTTATATTTTATAGTTATGGAATACATGTCTAATGGAACTCTGGAAGATCTGATGAAACGTAAAAAGGAAATTCCTTTTTCGGAAGTAATAAAGTATGGTGTACAGATTGCCCGTGCTCTGGATTATTCCCATCAAAAACGAGTAATTCACAGGGATATAAAACCTCAAAATATTATGTTAACCGAGGAAAATCAACTAAAAGTAGTGGATTTTGGGATTGCAAGAGCAGTTGATGCTCATGATATTACACAGGATGGTGTAATTATGGGTTCTGCTTATTATTTTTCTCCGGAACAGGCTTCTGGAAAAACTGCTACTAATACATCAGATATATATTCTCTCGGTGTATTATTATATCATATGGCTACAGGAAGAAAACCTTTTGAAGGTAAAAGCCTTGGAGAACTTGCTAATAAACACCTCAAAGAGATTCCGCTGGATCCCTGCAAATTAAACCCTGCTATACCTATGGAGTTTGAAAGAATAATACTTAAAGCTATGGAGAAGAATCCGGGGAATAGATATCAATCAGCTATGGATTTATTACTGTCTCTTCAGACCTGTATTTCTTTATTTGATGAGATAGATTTTGAAGATGATAATTTTGTTAAAGATGATATTAAAGAAACAGTTTCTCCTGCCCCTGATGAGATTAGTGAAGCAGAATTTTTTCCGGAAGAATATGAGAAACAACTTCAGGAAGAATATGAAACAGGGAGATTTGATGAAGATGAGATAATATTTACTTTGGATGATTTAAAAGGTAAAGAGAAGGTTGAAAAAAGATTTCGTTTATGGGCTGGTATTATTCTGATTACAATAGCTTTGATTGGAATTATACTGGGAGTTATCTGGGCTTTAAGTCATAAAAAGCCCAAAGAAGTTTTTGTTTCTGTACCTGATATAAAAGGGCGACAGGAAAGTCAGGCCAGAACCATACTTGAAAAATGGAGTTTGTCTATTGGAAATGTAAATTCTGTTTATAATTATGACCATCCTGCCGGTGCTATAATATCACAGGAACCAGAAAGAGGAGCATCTGTTAAAAAAGGAAGTAAAATCTCCGTTTTAGTAAGCCTGGGGCCTGCAAAGGTTACAGTTCCATATTTAATTCATTTGAGCCTTTCAGAGGCTCAGTTAAAAACAACTCAGAAGGGACTCCTTCTGTCTATATCAAAAGAAGAATATCAGGAAGGGCTACAATCTGATTATATTATTTCACAGGAACCTCCGGCAGGAACTGAGATAGAGGGAAAGAGCTCCATCTATGTTGTTATAAGTAAAGCGAAAGATGGCATAAATGGTGGGGTAATTATACCTGATCTTTCAGGTTTAAATAAAGCAGAAGCAGAAGATACACTTTCCCTCAAGAGTCTTCATCTGGTTATATTGAAATCGATACCTCATAAAAATATTAAAAAGGGCTTAATTATCTCTCAGGAACCTCTGGCAGGAACTTTTGTAGAGAATAATTCTACTGTAAAGGTTGTATTGAGTTCCGGCCCTCCTGTAGATAAAACACTTAAAACGGTAATTGTTCCTGAACTTCTTGCTAAAACCCTTGGGGAAGCAAAGAATATAACTAAAGAGCTTGATTTGACAATAGAAGTTCAATCTGATGAGGGTAAAATAAGTGATAATATGATTGTTTATTTACAGACTCCTGTAGCTGGAAAAAAGATAAACAAAAATGAAAAGATAGTTGTTAAAGTGAAAACAAAGGTGGTAATTGTAGAAGTTCCTGATGTAAGAGGTAAGCTTTTAATGGATGCAAAGAATGCTCTGAGAAATAAAGGTTTACTTGTAGGATATGTGAGGGATATAACATCACCTGATGTAGTTCCGGGTACAGTTATTCAGCAGGATCCTCTACCTAAAACTGCCCTTCCTACAGGTAGTACAATATCCCTGGTTGTAGTAAAGGCTATAGATAACACACTGGTAAGTGTGCCGGTACTTATAGGAAAAAATCTGACAGATGCAAAATCTCTTATTGAAAAAGAAGGCCTTATTCTGGGACAGATTATATTGCAATCATCAGAAGATCAAAGTGATATTATTTTATCTCAGGAACCTTCCCCCGGTATAAGTGTCAAGAGGGGGACAGAGGTTAATATTATAGTCAGTAAGTAAGAAGTGAAAAGTGAAATAATGGTTTCACGCTTCATACTTCACGTTTATTAGAGGTGATTGAAATTTGAAACGAACCAGGGTGAAAATTCTTTTAGATCTCTTTAAATCTGTAATAGCCCTACTAATTGTAGCAGGAACTCTTGTTATTATTATATGGATAGGAACTAATTTTTATAATGATATCCTGGGCAAAGTTCCTGATGTAGTAGTGCCTTCTCTTGTAAATATGGATATAATTGAGGCAAAGCAAAAAATAAAGGAAGCAGGTTTTGAGATAGAAATACAAGAACAATATAATCAGTCTGTTCCAAAGGATATGATTATTTCTCAGAAACCCTCTGGTGGGAGGAAAGTGAAAACAGGAAGAAAAGTATTTGTTACAGTGAGTCTTGGTGGAGAATTAGTTAATGTTCCTAATTTGAAGGGTTTAACTTCACGTGATGCTGAAGTAAAACTAAATCAGGGAGGTCTCAAGTTTCTTGTTGAAAAAGATATGCCTCATGATGAGATTCCCAGAGGAAAGATAATAGAACAGAATCCTTCTGCCTTAAGTCAGGTAGCCAGGGAAACAACTGTACAGGTAATTTTGAGCTCAGGCCCCTCCGTTCCTGTAGAGGTTCCGGACGTTGTGGGTATGACTATTGGAGATGCAAGATCTGCTATAGAAAATACAGGCTTTGTACCGGGTAAGATAGTATGGGTAGAGGATAATAGATTTAAGCCTGGTTCGATAATTACTCAATTACCTGATTCCAAAGAAAAACTTAAAACAGGTTCTCTTATAAGTCTGGAGGCAGTATATGGCAAAAATCCTGAAAGTAATATATTATTTCAGCAGGATCTTGTGACAATAATGGTGCCAAAATCAAATAAAGATGTGGAAGTAGAAGTGCTGGTTATAGATCGTTACGGTTCCTCAAGGGTTTATCATGGATTTCATAAAGGTGGCCAGAAATTTGAAGTATCTGTATGCAGTACAGGATCTGCAAAATTAGAGATATTTTTTAACGGTGTCCTTGAACTCAAGGCGGATCTGTGAGAAGTAAAAGGTGAAAAGTAGAGGCGAACCTTGTGTTCGCCCGGTCATGATTATAATAGAAAGGTATTATTGAACTATGTCAGAAAAACATATTAAAATAGCTCCTTCTCTCTTAGCAGCAGATTTCTCTTCCCTCGGCGAAGAAGTTAAAAGTGTAGAAAAAGCAGGAGCAGAGTATATACATTTTGATGTTATGGATGGACATTTTGTTCCCAATATAACTTTTGGCCCTCCATTAATAAAATCCCTTAAAAAATTATCTTCTCTTATATTTGATGTACATCTTATGATAGAAAAACCGGAAAGATTTATAGATGATTTTGTTAAAGCCGGTGCTGATATTATTACAGTACATGCAGAAGTCTGTCCTCATTTAGACAGAACCCTGCAGATGATAAGAGATTTTGGAGTAAAGTCTTCAGTAGCAATCAATCCTTCCACCAATCCCCGTGTTCTGGATTATATATGGGAAAAAGTGGATATGGTTCTTGTTATGAGTGTTAATCCCGGTTTTGG
>JAKJGF010000329.1 GCA_022704525.1 Bacillota bacterium
TAATGAAAGAATTAGATATAAAATTTAAAAAACTCGATCCGAATAGCATAATACCAGAGTATATGAGCGATGCTGCTTCAGGAGCGGATATATTCTCAGCTGAAGAAGTGACTCTGGAAACGGGGAAAATAAAACTTGTATCTACAGGATTTGCCATATCCATACCTGAAGGTTTTGAAGGACAGATACGTCCGAGAAGTGGCATGACATTAAAGCATGGCATAACAGTATTAAATACCCCGGGAACTATTGACAGTGATTACCGGGGAGAGGTTAAAATCATATTGATTAATCTTGGTGATAAGGATTTTCTTATAAAAAAAGGAGACAGAATAGCACAGCTTGTAATAACTGAAATAACGAGAGCCATCTTTAATACCGTGGAAGAACTGGATGATACAAAAAGAAGTGAAGGAGGATTTGGACATACCGGGTCGTGACAGGTGCCAATCCTATGATTCAAATCGGGCGAAGGCCAGGTTCGCCACTGCTACTGCTCACTGCTTTTCACGTCTCACGTCTCACAACTTCACTTCTTCTTTTTACTCATATAATAAACCACCGGTGGAAATACAATTACCACTATAATCATTATATAAACCTGAACCATAGATATCTCCTTTTTAGTGCCAACTTTCCCCGGTGAAGGAGACGGTTTGCCGGTAGTTTCAGGAACAGGTGTGGAACTGTTCGGATCAAAGGGTGCGAGATCAGGGTTTCCCCCGGATTGAGTTTTATCTGGTTCCGGTGTGGCGTCACCTGGTTCAAAAGGAGCAAGTTCTCCTCCAGAAGTAGGAGTCTTAGATGGTAAAGGTGTTTTCTTTGCAGGTGCAGGTGTTTTCCCGGAAGGAGTTATATCGTCATAAGGGACCAGACCAGATTCAGCTGGTTTTTTCTTTGGAGTCGCCTCACCATATGGTACCACATCTGATGAAGATGTTGGTTCCCCATATGGCATTAAACCTGATGAAGATGTTGGTTCCTCATATGGCGCCACATCTGATGAAGGTGTATTTTTTTGGGGTTCATCATAGGGTACAAGGTCTGATGATCCTTTCTGTCCTGCAGGTTCTGTAGGTTCAGGAGGATAGGTAGGGAAAGGTTTCATCGTAGGGAAAGGTTTCATTGTAGGCATCTGTGGTGGTTTAAATGTTGGAGGCATTGTAGGCATAGACGGAATTTCCGGGGTCTTAGCTTCTCCGGAATAAAAACTCAAGAACAGAATCAGTAACAGGAATAAAAAGACTGATAAGTATTTTATTTTACTCACAGGTTATCACTCCTTAAGAGAAATATCTTTTCTGTAAGCATCCAGAGCAGCAGGGAAAGGAGAGAGAACTCTTTCTATGACACCCTGTATAAAAGAAATACAGAGACCGTAATTGGTTACAGGAACTCCTTCCTGTCTGGCTTTATGAATTCTCCATAACATTTCCCTTCTTGTAAGCATACAGCCCCCGCAGTGAATAATCAGTTTATATTCTTTAAGGTTTTCCGGATAATCTCTTCCGGAGGATACATCAATCTGTATATCTTCTCCTATGTGCTGCCGTAACCATCTGGGAATCTTTACTCTCCCTATATCATCTTCAATGGGATGATGACTGCAGGCTTCACCTATAAGAATTTTATCACCCGGTTTGAGCTTATCTATTACACAGGCACCTCTGGCTGCTTCTACTATGTCACCTTTATATCGTGCAAAAAGTATTGAAAAAGTAGTGCATTTTATATCTTCAGGAGTATCTGCCACCATTTTCAATACTACCTGAGAATCACATACCGAGATATCAGGCGGATTCTTCAGATTCTTTAATATATGGGCATATTCCCTCTCTTTAACCACAAGAGCCGCACCGTCATTATCCAGGACATCTCTGATTGTCTGAACCTGAGGCAGAATAAGCCTTCCTCTGGGAGCCTGCAGATCTATGGGAACAACCAGTACGGCAATACCTCCGGAAGTTAAAAGATCCCCTATAAGAGGAGGTGGATTTAAGAACTCATCAGGACATATCTGAATTAAATATCTCTTAAATTCATTAATATACTTATCCCTCTTATGAGAGTCTATACTGGAACAGAGAAGAATTCTCTCTGACTTCTTTTTCAATTCTTCAAGAAATTCGGCTGAAGATTCTTTAAGATCAGTTTTATTTATCACAATAATATATGGTGTATTTCTCTCTTTTGCTTCCTGTAAAATTCTATCTTCATATTCATCCCAGAGATCCGGTTCTGTTATAACTACAATAACATCAGCTCTGTCAAAGATCCTGGTGGTTTTTTTAAGTCTTAATTCTGCCAGGATAGATGTATCATCAAGGCCGGCAGTATCAAGAAACACAACAGGCCCAAGTGGGGGAAGTTCCATAGATTTTTCCACTACATCTGTGGTAGTTCCCGGTACAGGTGATGTTATGGCCACATCCTGGGAAGCCACCATATTAAGAAAACTGGATTTCCCCACATTTGTTCGTCCAAAGAGACCTATCTGTAATCGAAGAGATTTTGGCGTTTTTTTCATAAATAGCTTTCACCTTCCTTTCTATATCCGAGACTCATAAGTTTATAGGGTGATAAAACCCGTTGATTTATATTTATTCTGTGACTTATCAAGGCATTTCTTCAGTTCTTCCGAAAGTATTCTTACATAAGGTTCTTTAAACATCCCTGTATGACTGGCATGAGGAATTACTTTTACTTCTATTTCTCCTTTAATTATCTTTCCCCATCCCAGATGAGGGTCATAACAATAAGGAACAATTAAAAGATGCTTTTGTGACCGGAAAAGAATAATTGATCCTTCATAGCTTTCGTAGGAATAGCTATTTAGAATCTTTTCTACATAAATCTGATCTTTAATATTATTGGTAGAGAAAATTTTTCTTTTAAATTTTTCTTTCCACATATTAACAGTCCCAAAAATAAGAGTAATTTTCTCTTTCGGTCTTGTTGAAAAATCACGTAACCAGTAAGGCAAATAAGCTATTAAATTAAAGATACGTCTTAAATTCCAGGACATCTTAATTCCACGATCAAATATTACGAGACATCCTATCTTATAGCCCTTCCTGTAAAGTTGTTGTGCCATTTCAAATACCACAGGAACACCCGTGGAAAAACCTCCCAGAAAATAAGGACCTTCAGGCTGAAGATTCTGTATCTCTTTAATATAGCATTCTGCAAGAGATTCAACTGAAAGGAATTCCTCTTTTTTTACCTGTAAACCGTAAAAGGGTTGATCATTTCCCAGATACCCTGAAAGGGAAGATAAAAATAAAATCTCATCACCTACAGGAACTACACAGTAGAAAGGTGGCCTCTTTCCTTCCGGTTGCACAGGAACTAAAAATTTGCTCTCTTTAACAGGTTCTTTCTCTTTTAAAATACCGGCAAGATATTTAATAGTAGCTCCCTTCAATAGTATTGATGGGCTGAGATCTCTATTGAAGATTTTATGGATATAAGCAAATAACCTTACTGCCAGAATGGAATTTCCCCCGGAGTCAAAGAAATTATCCCTTATACCTATTGGACTTATACCCAGAACATCTTCCCATATTTCTGCAATCTTTCTCTCTATATCATCCTGAGGAGGGACATATTCTGCACTCATATCCTTAAATTCAGGTAAAGGGAGAGCTTTTCTATCGATTTTGCCGTTTGGAGTCAGAGGAATTTCTTTTATCTGACTTATATATGAAGGTATCATATAATCAGGAAGACTTTTAGATAAATCTGATTTAAGATTTCTTATGTTTATTTCTTTATCTGAAACGATATATCCACAGAGATATTTGTTTCCATCCTTATCATCATAATCAATAACTGCTGCATCTCTTATTCCATCCTGTTTTAACATGTTCTGTTCAATCTCTGCAGGTTCTATTCTAAAACCTCTTAACTTAACCTGCTTATCTATTCTTCCCAGAAATTCAATATTTCCATCGGAAAG
>JAKJGF010000330.1 GCA_022704525.1 Bacillota bacterium
CCTCCATTTGACTTATATAAAACTTTTTAGGAAAAGATAAAGTCAGCATTTTACCATTAAACTCGGTCACTTCTCCAGCAATAAGAACCTGATATATAGGAAGATTTTCACCTTTAAATCTGTAAAGAAAATCTTCCCATCGATTCTTTATAAGCTCAAAATTTAATTCCTCACCTTTCTTCTCTTCTGTCAGAGGGGGGGGAGGATTGTAAACTTCTTCTTCTATAGTCTCCATAAATATTTCTTCATCTGCAGGTACATACATATTGTATTCTTCCGCAATCTGCTCCATAGCTTCTGAAAAATCATCATCTTTTTCCCTGTTCTCTGAAATTCTGATAGTTTCCTTTACATCAGGAACAACCTTTTCAGGAACAACTTCTTCAGGAACTCTTTCTTCAGAAATAACCTCTTTTGTCTTATCAATTTCCGGCATAGGAGATAATTTTTTGCTCTCAATAATATCTACTGTCTCTATTTTAGTTACAGAATCTTCTGAAGGTTTCCCTCTAATAACAACTGATTTATCAGGGATTAAAGACAATTTTTTAATCTTTTCCTCAAGCTCTGTCAATCTCTCTTCCATTACATCAGGGGATTTGTCTATGGAACGCTGGCAGATACGAAGACATGCTATTTCCATCTGTATATGCCACTGGCTATCCCTGGTAAGCTGTTCTTTAAGATCGGTCAGTATTTTAATAATATTCATTAATCTTGTAAGGGTTATATTTTTTGCCTGACGTTCCAGTTCTCTTATAGTTGCGGGTGTTCTATCCACAAGTTCTTTATGATCGGGGCAGATTTTAACTACCAGGAGATCTCGCAAATACTTTATAAATTCTTTTATTAACTGATTTATGTCCTTACCTTCTTCTACAAGCTTCCTTGTCAAAGTGAGTATTCTGGGAGTATCCTGATTTACCACGCAATCAGCAAGCTTTAACAATACCTGTTCACTCACTGAACCCATTACTATTACTACATCATCAAGTTTTATATTTCTTCCAGAAAAAGAAATTAGCTGATCCAGTATACTGAGGGCATCCCGGAGGGATCCTTCTGAGGTACTGGCTATCAAATTTAAAGCACTATCACTTATATTTAAATCTTCTTTTTTTGAAATTTCTCTCAAATGCTTCATAGTGTCATTAATGGAAATCCTCTTAAAATCAAAACGCTGGCAGCGGGACAATATTGTAGAAAGAATTTTATATGGTTCTGTTGTAGCCAGAACAAATATAACATGTTTTGGCGGTTCTTCAAGTGTTTTAAGAAGAGCATTAAAAGCTTCTTTTGTTAACATATGGACTTCGTCTACAATATAAACTTTATATCTTCCTCTGGTTGGTGCATATTTGACCTTTTCCCTGAGTTCCCTGATTTCATTTATGCCACGGTTAGAAGCAGCATCAATTTCAATAACATCAAGGGCTGAACCCTGACTGATTTGATTACAGGTATCACATTTATTACAGGGGTTTGGAGTGGGGCCTCTTTCGCAATTAAGAGACTTGGCAAGTATTCGGGCTGTACTGGTCTTACCTGTACCTCTGGGGCCACAGAAAAGATATGCATGAGCTATTCTATCATGCTCAATAGCATTTTTAAGAGTCTGAGTAACATGAATCTGTCCCACTATTTCATCAAAGCTCTGAGATCTCCATTTACGATATAAGGAAACAAAAGACACTTTTATCACCTATTTAAAAAAGTAATAGTAAATTCGACTAAAACATATAAAGTCCTTTTATAGTGATTTTAAAAAGTTATTTCTAAAACATCTTAATAGTGCTGTACAGCACATCAAAAAATTCCAAACTATTGTAAAATACAATATAGAAGGGGGTAATAAAAATGAATTATATAACTGATTTTAAAGGTGAAATAAGAAATAATCCCGGGAATAATGGTTCCACAGGTAAAAGAACAGAAAATTACGAATCAGAAACTGGAAGAATGGCATATGCTTTTTCAACACTCCATTTCAATCAAAATCTCATACAATTTGCCGAAACAAAAGCAAATACATTGCTTTTAATTAACAGTATATTTCTTGCCACTGTGACAACTATGATGGAGAGAGGATTGGGTCAGGATCTCATAGGAAATGTCTTTCAGATAGTAAAGATATTATTCTTTATAACAAGTGCAATTTCAGTAATTACATGCCTTATGGTAGTAATTCCCAAAAGTGATGATCCTTCAGAAAATAAAAGACGGGATATGATATTTTATATGGATATACTCCAATATAACAGTATAAATAATTATACCTATGAATTCCATAGAACTAAAGCCAGCACTCTCCGTGAAGATATACTGAAAAGATGTTATATGATATCTAAAATTGCCTCTTCAAAATACAATAGATATAGAATGTCTCAGAATATGACATTTCTCTCCTGTACCTTCTGGCTTTTGACTACGTGTTTATATTATTTCCACTAAATCGTGAAAGGTGAAAAGTGAAAAAAGGAAATATCCCTTTCACTTTTCACTTTTCACGTTTCACTATATCAGGAACCTTAAATTCTCCCTTTATAATAGCTTCTCTCTTCTTAGCTATAAGCTCTTTAATATCTTCTGGAATTTTTTCCTCCAGTCCATGATATGGTGCTAAATCCACACCACCTTCTACCATATCATAAAAGTACTTTTCCTTGAATTGACCGGCTTCCAGATCCTTGATCATTCCTATTATAGAGGTATTAACGTTAAGAACAGTACTCGTAATAACTGTATCAGGTGCCAGTTCATACTGATCTGCTATACCACCTATGGCATATACGCCTTTTTCCTTACATGCCTGAATACAGCCAAGGCTTATGCCATCACCATTACAGTAAACCACATCTGCTCCCTGTTCTATCTGAGCGATAACTGCTTCTTTACCTTTTGCCACATCATCCCATGCATTCAGATAAGTCACAAAAACCTGAATATCCGGTTTTACAGCTTTAGCTCCGAGTTTATAACCTTCCAGAGCCCGAACCACATCGGGCACATCATAACCTCCTGTAGATCCGATTTTATTAGTTTTAGACAGGCTCGCCGCCAGCATTCCTGCTAAATATCCTCCCTGGTGAGCCGGCCAGTCATAAATAGTAACATTTTTACTACTTTCTATCCCTGTGCCCCAGCCGAACTTTGTATTGGGATAATCCTTTGCCACTTTCTTTACTGCATCTCCGTATTCGAAACTGTGAGCCAGAATTAAATCATATTCCTGTGATGCATAGTCTCGAAGAGCAGTTTCCACATCTGCTACAGATACATTTTCTGAATAAGAATAGTCAATAGAGAGAACTTTTTTTGCTCCTACCAGGCCCTGATAACCTGCGGCATTCCATGAAACATCATTAATTTTACCGGGCATTACCATAGCTACTTTCCAATTTTCTCCGCCTGATTTCGGCGCCGGTGTTACCTCTGAAGTTGGAATGGCAGGTATTTCTCCTGAAGTTGCTGTAGGACTTACCTGTGTGGCTACTTCAGTAGGAACCGGAGTTGTCTCTCCGGTATTCTTCTGACAGGCATAGAACGTTATAAGACACATAAAAAGAATAACAAATAAAATAAAATATCTGTTTTTCATAAACTTTTACCCCTTTCCGATTTTTAAAATAGAATTTTATATTTTTCGTTAGAAATGTTACAAACTCCTTTTTTATATAAATAGCTATTACTGAGGTAAAGAGTGAAAAGAAGGGAAACCTTATTATCTCAGGCTTACAGAATTTCAAAATATATCTTTCTGTAAATAATTCTGTGAAGATTAACCTGGTACGGAAACAGGTAAGTTAGTATCCATCTCACAGGCCTGTCCCTGTCCGGGCTCTTACGCAAAAACTATGATCCTGTTACAATAAAATCTATTATTACAGAATATACGGTTTTGTATTTATTTAAGTTATAACTTTCTCCTTTGACGGCATATCT
>JAKJGF010000099.1 GCA_022704525.1 Bacillota bacterium
TCTTTATTCTGCTCTAAATCTTGGCAAGATCTGTGTGGAGGAAGAGATTGGGCCAGATGAAATAGTAGGTCTTCATCTGTCATCCATAAAAAAACTTGTTAATGAATCACCTCAGGAAAATCTTTCAAAATTGCTTCTTAAATCACTCAACCTCCTTGTTGAAGTTATGGTAGCTTATGGATTAAGCTATAGAGAATATCACGAGGCGAAAATTCAACATCAACAACTGGAAAAGGAATTGCAAATAGCCAAAAAGATACAGACAAGTCTGTTACCCAGACAGTTACCTCAAATTGCTGGTATGGATTTAGGAGCAAGGATGATACCTGCAAAAGAAGTAGGAGGAGATTATTATAACCTTCTGGCTTTTGAGGAAGATAAACTGGGTGTCTGGATTGGAGATGTATCCGGTAAGAGTATACCTGCTGCAATGTTAATATCTATGCTTAAATATGCCTTACAGGCTTTCACTTTTAAAAAGGAGATGTATTCTGAACCGGAAAAACTTGTAACACAGCTTAATAATCTTATAGTAAAGGATATAAATCCAGAATATTTTATTACTCTTTTTTATACTTATATTGATATTAAAAGAGGTGAATTTTTTTTTACAGCTGCAGGCCATGATCCGGTTATTCATTTTCGCAGAGACAGGATGCGTTGTGACGAACTCAGGACAGACGGCGTGGTTTTAGGTGTTCTTGAGGATTATGTTTATGAACAGAAGAAAGGGATTTGTGCAGCAGGAGATATACTGGTGTTTTACACTGATGGTGTTACAGAAGCCAGGGATACTTCTGGCAATCAGTTTGGTCTTTCCCGTCTCAAAGCTATGGTTTCGAAAAATGCTGATCTTACAGCCCAGGATCTTGTAGATCGTCTTATAAATCATGTTCTTAATCATTCACAGATGAAATTTTTTGATGATATTACACTTGTAGTTGTTAAGATGAAGTAGGGGCCTTTAATAAGGCTCCTGGGTAAGAAGGATTTTCTATTTTTTCATAGAAAGAACACGACCAATTTATAACATGGGTGTCAGGTGTCAGGTGTTGGGTGTTCAGATATCTTAATATAAACCCAAAACCCAAAACTTAAAATCCAAAACCCAAAACCAGAGTTAGATGAATAGTTTTTTTAATAAAATAAATCTACTGCCTCCTACCGTATTTACAGGTTATGATACAGTAGATGCCAGGAGTACGATTCTTGGTCTCATTTATAAAGGAATACCACAGGAAAAGATTATTCTTAAGGAAAAAGAATGCTGTGAAATTATAATTGATATAAGCCCTTTTTATGCCGGGACACAGTGTCAGATAGCAGATGAGGGTTGGATGTTCAATGATAGAGTAAAGTTAAAGATACAGGATGTTATAAATAATGGTGAGGGATCTTTTTTACATATTGCTGAATGTCAGGAAGGGGGAGAGATTGCTACAGGAGATAAAATTTTTTCTCATATCGATGTTTTGCGAAGACATCAGATTTCAAGACATCATACAGTAACCCATCTGCTTTACAGCGCTCTGAGGGATGAGTTTGAAGAAAAAATATCCGCTTATAGAGCTGTTGTTACATATGATAAGCTCTGTTTTGATTTCTTTTACACCGGCTTTCTTACAGAAAAACAGATAATCTCTGTTGAAATGAATGTTTATTCAAAGATTCTAATGAATTATCCTGTTCTGACTTTTATGACTTCTCAGAATAAGGCAAGGGAAATTTGTTTTGTAAATACTCTTAATGAGAATTATGAAGACACTCCTCGTGTGTGTCAGATAAATGATGTAAGCTGTGAAATTTGCTATGGTACACATTGTATACAGACTGGAGAAATTGGAGCCTTTAAAATTATAGAGCAGTCTCAAAGAGGTGATGGAATATACCGGTTAGAAGCTGTAGCAGGTATGGCTGCTTACTTCTGGATAGAGCAGCATTTATTAAATAAAGGTTAAGTCCTTAGCTACTAATAGTCAGCTTAAGGAATAAAAGCTGAAAGCTTATGGCTCTTGGCTGTAAGCTTATAATAAAGGAGTTGAATTATGAATTTTCAAGATCTTATCCTTACTCTGGATAAATTCTGGGGAGACGAGGGATGTGTTATTCAACATCCTTATCATACTGAAGTTGGTGCAGGAACAATGAATCCTGCGACTTTTTTGAGAGCTCTCGGGCCAGAACCCTGGCGTGTGGCATATGTAGAACCATCTATTCGTCCTACAGATGGAAGATATGGAGAGAACCCGAACAGATGGCAACGTTTTTATCAATATCAGGTGATAATAAAACCTTCTCCTGAAGATATTCAGGATATTTATCTCAATAGTCTCAGGGCTCTCGGAATTAATCCTCTGGAGCATGATATTCGTTTTGTTGAGGATGACTGGGAATCTCCGACTCTTGGTGCCTGGGGACTGGGGTGGGAAGTCTGGATTGATGGAATGGAAATTACTCAGTATACCTATTTTCAGCAGGTAGGAGGTTTTGACCTTAATCCGATTTCAATTGAGATTACCTATGGTCTGGAGAGACTGGCTATGTATATTCAGGAAGTCAGGAATTTTCTGGAGCTTTCCTGGGTTGGTGATGTAACGTACGGCGATGTCCATCTACAGGAAGAAATAGAATTCTGTAAGTATAATTTTGAGTATGCAGATATAGAACTGCTCTTTCATCTTTTTGATCTTTATGAAAAGGAAGCTCTCCGTTTGTTGAAAGAGAGACTGGTATTTCCTGCTTATGATTATATTCTCAAGTGTTCTCATACTTTTAATCTTCTGGACGCCAGAGGCGCCCTTGGTGTTACAGAGAGAATGAACACAATGCTCCGAAGCCGTAAATTGGCCAGTAAATGTTCAGAAATTTATCTTGAAGAGAGAGAAAAACTTGGCTTTCCTCTTAAGGGAAGATGGTAAGGATGGTGTTATGGAATGAAAAAAACGAAAAAGAAAAAAAAAGAAAAAAAGAAGGATCACCTTCAGGATCGTGTAACAAAAGGTCTTAGATTTTTTTCTGAGGAAGACTATGATAAAGCCAGAGTATCCTTTGCTTCTGTTCTTAAAGCTAATTCAGAAAATGCTACAGTCTATCATATGCTGGCTGAATCTCTTTTACGATCCGGTGATATAGAGAGTGGAAAGAAAAATTATGAAGAGGCCCACAGGAGAGATAGTAATATCTGGATAAGCAGAGGCCTTGCAATGTTAAAAAAATCTACTGGAGATAAAGATGGCGCAGAAGCAGTTCTTAAGGAATGTATTCAGAAGAATCATTCTTCACCATGGGCTTATTTAAATTTAGCTTCTTTTTACAGAGAAACTGGGGATTTAGAGCATGCTATAAACATACTTAATGATGCAGTAGAGCATGCATCAGAATTGCCTGTTGTCTGGGGATTGGTACAGACTTTACTCGAACAGGATTCACCGGAAGAAATGACCAGACAATTTTCCAGGTTTTTAGTATTAACACCAAAACACTGGCTGGGCTATCATCTCTTATCGAGATGTTTTATAAGGCAGAATCAATTTGATAAGGCTTTCGATGCACAGGATAAATCTATAAATCTAATCAGAAATGAAATGTCTCACTCTGCCAGATATCTTTATTCCTTTTATTCCAGATTAATAGCTTATATATACCTGGAGAAATCTTTTATCTCTTTTCTTTTATATGATTATGATGAAGTAGTAAATGCCTGTTTAAATTCATTGCGTTATAATCCAAAACTATGGGAAGGTATGTATTTTTTAGGAGCTGGTTATCTGTATCAGGGACTTCTTGATAAAGGTAGAACTGCTCTTATTAAATATTGTAATATTCTGGATGGTGAGAAAGATGAAAATCTTATAAAACTTCATGAACCAGTAAGACTTTCTGCACAGCTTTTAATCGGTCAGAGTTATATTAATCAGTCATCTTTTTACGAAGCCATAGATGTTTATAAAAAATTAATTGAAGAAAAATCAGATATAATAGAAGCATATTTGAATGCTGGCTACAGTTATTTCTGTATTGGCGATGTAGAAGCCTCAAAGGAAATGTTTATAAAACTTCTTGATTTCAAGCCAGATAATGTTCTTGCTCTAAATAATCTTGGTTTTCTGGAAATGCATGAGAGAAATTTAGAGGTGGCTAAAAATTATTTTTTAAAGGCTATAGAGGTATCTTCTGATTATCCTCTGCCTTATGTAAATCTCGGTTTTATCTTTACTATTGAAGGTGATTATAAATCTGCCGAGGAATTATTACTGAAAGCTCTTAAAGTAAAGGAACCTGAGGAAGCTTCTCTGAAGATAATTTACCCGTCCAGTATTGAGGAAAATACAATTAAAGGGGGCCCTCCCATAGAAGAAAATAAGTCTATTTCGTCCCATATCGCTTCTCTCTGTAATCTGGGAGCCTCTATGGCAAGGCGTAAAGATTACAAAGGAGCTCATCTATGTTTTGATAAATTGATAGAAGTTTTGCCTCAGTATCATTTTGGTTACCGTGGGAAAGGTTGGACATATTTTCTGGAAAATAATTATAAAGAGGCTTCTGGATATATGAAAAAAGCTTTTGAGAAGAATTCTGAATATAAAATCTTACAGCAGGAATATGAATTTATTCAGAGTAGATCCGATAAAGCTGTAGAAACCAAAAAAATGGCATCAGTTCTTGAGAGTTTCTTTAATTTAGAAGAACCTCTTCCACCTGTATCAGATGATTTTCAGAAAGTGATTAATGAATTTAACCCTGGCGATCTATCAGGAGGAGATTTTAGCTACTGGGATAATTTGCTTATAGATTTCAAACATCTCCTGATTATCGAGAAAAATATTAATCTCTTTTTAGAAGATGGTCTTAAGGAACTTGAAATGGTTTCTTCCTGGCGGTTAAAGCCTGCAGATATGGAAAAAGATGTAGACGAAGAGGAAGGGGATGCACTATGGCAGAGGATATGATTTTAGAAATAGGAACAGAAGAACTTCCTTCGGGTTTTATTACTCCGGCTCTGGAACAGTTAAAAGATATGATGACTCAGGAACTTGGCGGGTACAGGATTCAGTTCAGAGAAATTATCACATGGGGAACACCCAGAAGGCTTGTTCTCTATGTAAGAGAGGTAGGTGAGAGACAATCTGATGTAATTAAAGAGGTAAAGGGCCCTCCCGGAAAGATTGCCCGTGATGAATCCGGTAATCCCACTCCTGCTGTCCGGGGATTTGCCAGATCTCAAAAGGTAGAAATAAATGATCTCTTTATGAAATCGACTCCTCATGGTGAATATGTTTTTGCAAAAATTGTGGAAACAGGAAGAAATGCCATGGAAATTCTTACAGAATTACTTCCTGCAATAATTAAGAAGATTTACTTTCCTAAAAATATGTACTGGGAGGAGAGTCAGTTTCGTTTTGCCCGTCCTGTGCGATGGATCCTGGCTCTTCTGGGAACACAGGTTATACCCTTTAAAATTGCCAGTCTTTCTTCTGGTAGATTTACTTTTGGCCATAGATTTTTATCTGCAGGTCCTCTTGAAATTTCTTCTACAGAGACCTTCAGAGATATACTTTATGAGAATAAAGTAATTTTATCTCAGGATGAACGAAAAGAGATGATTGAAAAACAGATTAAAAGTCTTATCCGGGAACCTGGAGCTGATATTTTAAACAATCCTTCTCTTATGGAAGAAGTGAATTTTTTAATAGAGTATCCTACCAGTTTTGCTGGTAATTTTTCTCCTGATTATCTTGTTCTACCGAAAGAAGTCCTTATTACCGTTATGAGCAAACATCAAAGATATTTTACTGTTTTAGATACAGATGGTAATATACTGCCCTGTTTTATTGCAGTAAGAAATGGTGATGAAAAGGGACTTTCCCTTGTCAGAGCCGGTAATGAAAGAGTTCTTGTGGCGAGACTTGCAGATGCAAAATTTTTCTTTGAAGAAGATAAGAAAAAGTCTCTTCAGGAGATTCTTTATAAACTTAAAGGCATTGGTTTTCAGAAAAACCTCGGGACTATGCTGGATAAAACTAACAGGATAAAGGAACTTTCCAGATTTATACTTATTTCTATGAATAAAAAGGAATTACTTCCTTACGGGGAAAGGGCAGCTGAACTCTGCAAGGCTGATCTGGCTTCCCATATGGTAAAGGAGTTTCCTGAACTTCAGGGCATTATGGGCGGTATATATGCTTTGGAGGAGGAAGAAGCAGTATGGAAAGGAATTAGGAGTCATTATAAGCCATCTTCTGTCAATGATGAGCTGCCTGATACATTAATTGGTCAGGTTATAAGCCTTGCTGATAAAATGGATAATGTAACAGGTTGTTTTGGGGCAGGTTTTCTTCCCACTGGCTCTGCAGATCCTTATGGAGTAAGAAGATATACACTGGGGGTAATAAGACTTCTTCTCTATGGTGAGTTAGAAGTAAATCTCTTAGATCTTTTCTACAGAGCTTTTGAGCTTTATTTAGAAGGAGGTTTCAGTCTTAAAGATAAGAAAGTTGCAGAGATTGATTTTGAAGATTTTGTTTTTCAACGTTTTGAAAATCATCTTTTAAGTGCAGGATATAAATATGATGTGATTAAATCTATAAGGAAAGGTGCTTTTATAAACCTTAAAGACACGTTGTTGAAAATAAAAGCTCTTACTATTGTAAGGGATCTCCCTGAGTTTGACTCTCTTGTAATAGCTTTTACAAGAGCTTTTAATATACTGCAAAAGGCTTCTTTTAATCTGAATTTTTCTACTTCTCTCCTGATAGAAGAGGAGGAACATAATCTTTATGATAATTTTAAAAGGACTTCCAATGAATTAGAAGAATTTTTTAATAAGCCTGTTATAGACTATACTGAAGTAATGAACAGACTTTCATCTCTTCGTACCTGTATAGACAGGTTTTTTGACCATGTTATGGTTATGGTGCCCGAAGATGCTCTGAGAAATAATCGCCTTTCTTTACTGGATATGGTTGTCAGACTTTATCTTCGTATTGCTGATTTTTCTCAGATAGTTGTAGAGGGAAGTGAAAAGTGAAGTATAATACTCACGTCTCACGTTAAAATTGTTCTGTTTTTATAAAAGGATTTAAATTTTCATTGTCGAAATAGAAATTTTCCTGTTTAATCTAAAGTTTAATTCCTTTATGGAAATCTAATAATTAAGGAGGATATTAAAATAATGGTAGAAACTAAAAGAATATACCTTTTTGAAGAAGGTAATAAAGATATGAAAGATTTACTTGGAGGTAAAGGGGCTAATCTTGCCGAGATGACCAATATAGGTCTCCCTGTTCCTCCTGGATTTACTATTACTACCAGGGTCTGTAATGAGTATATTGCTCAGGGAGGACTACCGGCAGGGCTTATGGATGACGTAAAAGAACATGTGGCGGTTATTGAAAAGAAAATGGATAAGAAGTTTGGAGATCCATCAAATCCTCTTCTTTTCTCTGTAAGGTCGGGAGCAAAGTTTTCTATGCCCGGTATGATGAATACCATACTTAATCTTGGTTTAAATGATGAAACAATAAAAGGACTTGTAGAGCTTTCCAGGGATGAGCGTTTTGCTTATGATTGTTATAGAAGATTTATCGATATGTTCGGTGATGTAGTACTGGGGATTGAACATAAACATTTTGAGGATATTATAAAGGAATATAAGAAGAAATATGGTTTTACCAGTGATACAGAACTTAAAGCTGAACACTGGAAGTCTATAGTTGAGGATTTTAAGATCCTTGTAAGGAAAGAAAAAGGAGAAGATTTTCCATCTGATCCCTGGAAACAGTTAGAACTGGCTATCTGTGCTGTCTTTAATTCGTGGAATGGCCATAAAGCAATTACTTATAGAAATGAATTTAAAATTCCCCATGATCTGGGTACAGCCGTAAATGTTCAGACTATGGTTTTTGGTAATTTCTTCGGTGAAAGCGGTTCAGGTGTTGCCTTTACGAGAGATCCTTCCTCAGGTGAAAAAGTCATATATGGAGAATTTCTGGAAAATGCCCAGGGAGAAGATGTTGTTGCAGGTATTCGCACACCTAAAGCAATCAGTCAGATGAAAGATGATGTGCCCCATCTCTATAATGAATTCTCCCGGATCTGTTCATTACTCGAGAAACATTACAGAGATGTTCAGGATCTGGAATTTACCTTTGAAAAAGGGAAACTTTATATGCTTCAGGCCAGAGCAGGTAAAAGAACCACTCAGGCCGCTGTAAAGATTGCCTATGATATGGTAGAAGAAGGACTTATAACAAAAGAAGAAGCAATAATGAGAATTGATCCCAATCAGATAAATCAGCTCCTTCATCCCCGTATAGCAAGTGAATCCAGGAAAAAGGCAGAGAGAGAAGGTCTTCTTTTAGCAGAAGGTTTACCTGCATCTCCCGGTGCTGCCACAGGGGCTGTTGTATTCAGTGCTGATCTCGCAAGAGAACTCGGTGATAAGGGAGAACGTGTTCTTTTAGTTCGTCCTGTGACAAATCCTGATGATGTTCACGGTATGATAGCAGCAAAAGGTGTTCTTACCAGCGAAGGTGGTATGACAAGTCATGCCGCAGTTGTGGCGAGACAGATGGGGAAACCCTGTGTTGCAGGTTGTACAGCTATACATATTGATCTTTCAAAAAAACAATTTGAGATTGGTGACAGAATTGTAAAAGAAGGAGAAGTTATCACTATAGACGGTGCCTTTTTTAAAGAAGGGAAAACAGTAGGACAGGTTTTCTACGGAAAACTTGATACAGAACCACCGGAATTAAGTCATGAAGCAAAAGCGATATTAAACTGGGCAGATGAAATTAAAGGTCTCGGTGTTCATGCAAATGCCGATACACCTGAAGATGCAGCAAAAGCACGTGATTTTGGTGCTAAAGGTATTGGCCTCTGCAGAACAGAACATATGTTTATGGCCCAGGAAAGATTACCCATTGTGCAGGAAATGGTTATAGCCGATACTCCTGAAGCCAGAGAAAAGGCTCTCGCCAAATTGCTTCCTATGCAGAGGAAGGATTTTTATGGAATATTGAAAGCCATGGAGAGTTATCCTGTGACAATACGTCTTCTTGATCCACCTCTACATGAGTTTTTACCAGCCTTAGAGGATCTTCTGGAAGAAGTAATAACTTTAAAGGTTACAGGTAAAGATCCCGCTCTTCTGGTGGAAAAAGAAAAAATCCTGAGAAGAGTAAGAGAAATTCACGAATCCAATCCAATGTTAGGACTTCGTGTATGTCGTCTTGGTATAGTCTATCCTGAAATTTATGAAATGCAGGTAAGGGCTATTTTTGAGGCGGCCTGTGATCTTATAGCAGAAAGAGTCAATGCAGTGGTAGAAGTTATGATACCCGGTGTGGGCCATGTGGAAGAAATGAAATTTACTCATAAAAGTGCCAAAGCTGTAGCAGAAGAGGTTATGAAAGAAAAAGGAGTTAAAGTGAATTATAAGATAGGCACGATGGTAGAACTGCCCAGGGCATGCACCGTGGCAGATCAACTGGCTGAATATGCTGAATTCTTTTCTTTTGGAACGAATGACCTTACTCAGACTACTTATGGCTACAGCAGAGATGATGCTGAAAGAGCTTTTATACCGGAATATATAAAGAAGGGTGTTCTGAAAGTTAATCCCTTTGAAGTTCTGGATAGAGAAGGTGTGGGTAAACTAATGAAGATGGCTATAGAACTGGGTAAAGGAACGAGACCGGATCTGAAGATTGGTATCTGTGGTGAACATGGTGGTGAACCTGATTCTGTGGAGTTTTGCCATCTCGTGGGCCTTACTTATGTGAGTTGTTCTCCTTACAGAGTACCTATAGCGAGACTGGCTGCAGCACAGGCTATGATTAAGAATAAGTGAGAAGTGAGAGGTGAGAAGTGAGAAGAAAGTGAGAAGCGAGAAGAAAGTGAGAAGTGAGAAGTGAAGTATAAATACCTTTCACCTCTCACCTTTCACCTCTCACCTTTCACCTCCCACCATAAATGAGCAGGTTATCAGAAGACCTCATAGAAGAGATTAAAAATCGAAATAATCTGCTGGATCTTGTATCCTGTTATGTTACTCTTAAGAAGAGTGGAAAGGGTTATCAGGGTTTATGTCCTTTTCATTCTGAAAGAACACCTTCCTTTTCAGTGAGTCCTGATAAAGGATTGTGGTATTGTTTCGGATGTGGTACAGGAGGAAATGTTTTTGATTTTGTAAAAAAGATTGAAAATATTTCTTTCTATGAAGCAGCCAGAACACTTGCTGAAAAAGCTGGTATAGAAATCCCTGAGAAAGAAGGTTTTTCAGAGGATTATAAAGATAAGAAAAATCTCTATTCTCTTAATGAACTGGCAGCTAGTTTTTACCACTGGCTTTTATTTCAGGACTCTGGTAAAGAAGCTCTGTCCTATCTGAAAAAGAGAAAGATTTCTAAAGAAACCCTTGTTAAATTTAAGATTGGTTATGCTCCAGGTTCTAACAGACTGCTGAATCTGTTAAAAAAGAAAAATTATTCTTTTGAAATGGCTCTCAGTGGAGGTCTAATCAGAGTAGATGGTAATGGTCAATACAGAGATTATTTTATAGGGAGAGTTATTTTCCCTATTTTTGATCTCAGAGACAGGGTAATTGGTTTTGGCGGTCGTTCAACAGGTGATGCCATACCTAAATATTTGAATACTTTTGAGACTAAAATATTTAATAAAGGTAAAAATCTTTATGGACTTAATCTGGCAAGAAGAAGAGAGAACAGAGCTTCTCCTCTGATACTTACGGAAGGTTATATGGATCTCTTATCAGTCAGTCAGTCCAATATGGAGGGAGTCGTTGCTTCTCTGGGCACTTCCCTTACTGAGGAACAGGCCAATCTTTTGAGGAAATTTACCGATGAGGTAATCCTTGCCTATGATGCCGATACGGCAGGGGTTTCAGCCACAGGCAGAGGTATAGGATTACTTGAAAGTGCAGGACTTTCCGTAAAGGCTTTGATTTTGCCTGAAGGAAAAGATCCGGATCTTTATATCAGAGAAGAGGGGAGAGAGGCTTTTTATAAAATTGTAGAGAACAGGGTAGAATATTTTACCTATTTATCTACATGGCTTGAGAGAAAACATGATCTTTCAACAAGGGAAGGTAAAGAGGGTTTTTTAAAAGGTATTGAGCCATTTATGAGTAATCTGGAAGATTCTCTTCGGCGAAATGAGTATTTTAAGATTATAGAAAGTAAGAATCTTGGAATTTCTGAGAAAGAACTTGTTTCTAGATTCAGTCTGTATAAAGAGAAAAAGAAATTAAAAGTGCCTGTGGAAGAACGAAAATCACCTGCAGATACTGAAAGATTGTTATTGAGATTGATGTTACAGGATATAGAAATTATGAAGAAAGTTTTTAAAAAATTTAAACCTGAAGAATTTTCTGATTCTATATGTTATAAAATCGCAGATAGCTGCCACAAAAATTTGAATGAAAAGAAGGATTTTTCCGTGGATGAGTTAATTAAAAGTATAAAAGACGATCAGATTCGGAAAGTTTTAGCCGAGATGTTGTTGACAGATGATGATTACCCAAGGCATGAAGAATCTATTCTGGGTATGATTAAAACTCTGAAAGATAAAAAGCTAAAAGAAAGACAGAAGGAATTAGAGTTGATAGTAGCACAGGGGAAGCCTTCTGATGAAATTAATAAGGAGTATCAGCAAATTGTGCGTTATTTAAAGGGGGGAAAATCTTTAAGTGCCTAGTGGAAATAATTTTAATCTACCTCTAAAAGATTTAATACAAAAAGGAAAGAAGCACGGAACGCTTACTTATGATGAAATTAATGAAGTTTTAGATACAGAACAGGAACTAACAGAGGAAAAGTTAGAGTCATTGTTTGACATATTTACCAGTGAAGGTATAGAAGTTGTAGATGAAAAAAATGAAACTTCTATCCTCAAAAAAGTTTCTTCCGAAGAAGATGTTGAAGGTGAACAATTTTTTAGCCTGCCTGAAGGGATTTCTCTGGATGATCCTGTAAGAATGTATCTTAAAGAAATAGGACGGGTTGAACTTCTTACACCTGAGCAGGAGGTAGAACTTGCTAAAAGAGTAGAACAGATTGAAATGCTTGAAGATAGGTCTTACAGGTATTTTGCTGAGAAATTTGGCCTGGAGCATATAGTTGAGGGAGAACGAAGGGTTAAGGAGGAAGTTAAACATAAAATCAGATATTTAATAAAGGAAGAAATTTTACAAAAATCTCCAGGAGAAACTAAAAATCTGGATAGAGAGGTTTTCAAGGTTCTGGAAGAAACTATGAAAGAAATTATTTCAGAGGAACTTATGGTCAGGGAAAAAACCGGTATTTTTTTAAATTATCTGCTTGATGGCAGGCCAGAAAATGTTTTATTCCAGATTGGTTATATAGTTTCATATGTAATTGCACAGCTTTACTTACGTTATTTCGGTAGAATATGGTTTAATATTATTGATGGCAAGAAATTTTCTCAATTTTCTTTAGAAGTGGAAAGGGAGTTTTCCAGAAGAAAGATAGATGCTGAAGAAGCTAAAAGAGAGCTTATAGAGGCTAATTTGCGTCTTGTTGTGAGTATTGCAAAGAAATATGTCAGCCGTGGTATGCTCTTCCTGGATCTTATTCAGGAGGGAAATCTCGGTTTAATAAGAGCAGTTGAGAAATTTAACTATCATAAGGGTTATAAGTTCAGTACCTATGCTACCTGGTGGATCAGACAGGCAATTACAAGAGCTCTGGCGGACCAGGCCAGAACTATACGTATTCCTGTTCATATGGTAGAAACAATAAATCGCCTTATAAAGGTCTCAAGAAGGCTTCTTCAGGAGTTAGGTAGAGACCCCAGTATTGAGGAAATAACTCAGCAGATGTACCCTGTAGATAGAGAAGAAATAAGGAGACAGTTAAGTGATCAATTAGGAAGAAAGCTCACATCAAGAGATAAGAAGTTTGTAGATGAAGAAATCAAGAGGCGAACAAGGTATAATCTTGAAAGGGTCAGAGAAATTATAAAGATAGCTCAGGAACCTATTTCTCTTGAAACTCCTATTGGTGAAGAAGAAGACAGTCATTTAGGAGATTTTATTGAAGATCATGAAGCTGTTGCTCCTGCAGAAGCTGCTTCTTCAATTCTTCTGAAAGAGAAAATGGAAGATGTTATGGAAAATCTCACTGAACGGGAGAAGAAGGTTTTAAAATTGCGCTTTGGACTGTCTGACGGACGCCCCAGAACCCTTGAAGAAGTAGGGCAGGAATTTGGTGTTACAAGAGAGAGAATCCGTCAGATAGAAGCCAAGGCACTCAGAAAATTACGTCATCCTGCCAGAAGTAAATGGCTTAAAGATTATTGGGAAGGGCAATAGATTTTAAGCTTTCAACAGTCAGCAGTCAGCTTTTATGGGAATTACATAGCAAATACCATCAAATTTTATTTTTCAGGTTGCTTTACAGGGTTAAAAGTCGTAAGCTTTAGCTGATAGCTGATAGCTAAATGCTGATAACTTATATATTGACAAAATAAAAAAATTTTGTTATAATCTCGCAGGTCGTAGGAAAAATAGGATAAAGGGTCTATAGCTCAGCGGTAGAGCAATCGGCTCATAACCGATTGGTCCCTGGTTCGAATCCAGGTAGGCCCATTATAAAATGCCCTCATCGTCTAGTGGCCCAGGACACCGCCCTTTCACGGCGGAGACCGGGATTCGAATTCCCGTGGGGGTATAAGAAGTGAAAAGTGAAAAGTGATATTCTTCACTACTTACAGTTCACTGTTCACCATGAGGGCGGATAGCTCAGATGGCAGAGCATCTGCTTTACACGCAGGAGGTCACAGGTTCAAGTCCTGTTTCGCCCATTTAAAAAACCATCGCAAGATGGTTTTTTTGTTTTCTTATGATAAAAGAGGAAAAAGATATTCTATGCAGAATGTTTAAGTACAGGGTATATGTTTTAAGGTATGCTTTTTCGTAAGACTTGAGTGTAAAACATGAAACGTGAAGTGTGAAGCGTGAAGTGTGAAAGGTAAGAATTTTATGACTTTTCACTTTTGACTTTTTACAAATTTAAGGGGTGATTATACTTATTTGAATCAGTTACATATAGTAAAGGATTTATGGAAGATTTATCGTTTGCAGGCTTATGAGAATGAGCTTCTGGAACTTGGAGAAAAGATAAGAAATCTTGATCCCGGTAAAGAATTTGAACGTAAAAAAAATGAGGTTCTGGATAATTTGCAATCTCACAGAGATAAACTGGATAATAATAAAAAAAGAATTAAACTTCTTAATCTTGAAATAGGAAGTATGGATCAGCAGATAAAAACAAGTGAAAATAAATTATACGGTGGTAAAACTACTAATCCAAAAGAACTGGCTCAATTGCAAAAGGAATTGAAGAATTTAAAGAGTAAAAGGGAAGTTCTGGATGAAGAAACTCTGACTTTGATTTATGATAATGAAGAGCTTGAAGACAGGATACTTAATCTGGAGAAAGATTATAAAGTAGTTGAAGAAGAGTATAAGAAATATCTTGAAGAATATCAAAAAATACTGAAAGAGTTAAATGATAGGATAGAAGATGTGGAAAATAAAAAAAATAAGATAAAAGAAGCTTCATCTCCAGAACTTTTAAATATATATGAGGATTTAAAATCCAGACTTGGAGGCCTGGCTATTGTTTCAGTTCAGAGAAATTTTTGTGGAGGATGTGGAATGACTTTATCCGGTATGTTAGTGGAAAGGGTGAAGTCAAAAATGTCACTGCAATATTGTCAGCATTGTGGAAGGATATTATACTGGGAAGGAGAAAAAGTTATCAGCCACCAGACTGTAGATAGCAATCGGCAATCAGCATAAGGAAAAAGCTGAAAGCTAATAATAATTTAGGAGGTGCATGGCGGTTTCAGTTTCTGAAATCAGCTGTTATTATAATGAAGGCTTATAGACCCTGTAAATTTAGAAAATCCAAATTAGGTATATTTCAATGTGAAAAACATTGTTTTGATCATTCTCATCCGGATCATTATGAGGGGCTTTATAGTTTTTGTTTGAATATTATTCCTGAAAATTTCTGTTCTTATGTAGATTTCGGCTTTAATATGGAAGATGAACCTACGGTTTTTATTAATTGTACCCATCCATTTATTTCCCGGCCAATGAAGGATTTTGAAGAATGTAAAACATGCGAATATGCTCCTCAACCGGAAGATATGCAGGCCCTCGGGGGGTAAATGAGAAGTGAGAAGTGAGAAGTGAATCATTCTGATATGAAATCTCTCACCTCTCACTTATAACGAGGTGTGAACTTTGGATAAATATGATGTTTTAATTGTAGGTGCCGGTCCGGCAGGTATATTTGTAGCCCTTGAACTGGCTAAAAAGAGTAAATTAAAAGTTGCCCTTATGGAAAAGGGACACGATATAGACGTGAGAAATAGACGGCTTTCCGGATGGGGCGGAGCAGGGGCTTACAGTGATGGTAAACTTACCCTTTCCACTGATGTGGGAGGACAACTTCTTTCGAGTTTCCCTCATGATGAAGCACAGAGACTTCTGGATTATACAGATAATGTATATCTCCAATTTGGTGCCAGTGATATTGTTTATGGTGTTGATGATGAAGTCAGCAGAAATATTCATCGTAAGGCAGTACTTGCAAATTTACAGTTTCTTCCCATGAAGGTACGCCATCTTGGAACTGAAAAATGTTTCCTTATATTAAAAGAAATGAGGAAATTTCTGGATGATAAAGTGGATGTAATTACAGAGACCCCTGTTGAAAAGATTCTGGTTGAAGAAGGTAAAGCCAGGGGAGTAATTACAAAAACAGGAACTGAAATTTTTGCTAAATATGTAGTAGTTTGTCCGGGTCGGGAAGGTTCAGACTGGTTTTCTCAGGAAGCCCGCCGTTTAGAACTCGGTCAGAAGATTAATCCTGTAGATCTCGGTGTGAGAGTAGAAGTTCCTTCAGTTATAGCAGAACCCATTACAAAAAATGTGTATGAATCTAAATTGATTTTTTATTCCAAACTTTTTGATGATAGAGTCCGTACTTTTTGTATGTGTCCCGATGGTGAAGTTGTTACAGAAAACTACGAGGGTGTAATTACTGTAAATGGCCATAGTTATGCTGATAAAAAGACTGAAAATACTAATTTCGCTTTACTTGTAAGCAAAAATTTCACGGAACCTTTTAAGGAACCTATAAGTTATGGAAAATATATTGCAAGGCTTGCCAATTTACTGGGTGAGGGTGTTATAGTTCAACGCCTCGGTGATATATTAGGCGGACGTCGTACCACTCAATCAAGACTTGATAAGTGTCTTGTAGTTCCCACTCTTAAAAGTGCCACACCGGGAGATTTAAGTCTTGTATTACCCTATCGGTATCTTACGGCAATTCTGGAAATGCTTCAGGCTCTGGATAAATTGGCACCCGGTATTTATTCTCATCATACCCTGTTATATGGAGTAGAAGTAAAGTTTTACTCTTCAAGCCTTGACTTGAGTCAGTCTCTGGAAACCCGTATAAAAAATTTATTTGCCGCCGGTGATGGTGCAGGTGTTACAAGGGGGCTTATGCAGGCTTCTGTATCAGGTATTGTTGTGGCAAGGGATATTATGAGAAAAGAGGTAGGAACTGAATGGTGTAAGTGAGACGTGAGATGTGAGACGGATTTTATTGTGCAGGAGGCGAACCTTGCCTTTACCCGGGTTACGCATTACCCATCACGTCTTACGTCTCATCTAATAGAAAGGTGGGTATTACTTCTTATGGCCTGTACCATAGTTATTGGCACCCAGTGGGGAGATGAAGGAAAGGGTAAGATTATACATCTTCTTGCTGAGAGTGCCGATGTGGTAGTTCGTTTTGCCAGTGCCGATATGCCGGGACATACAGTATTTTATAATGGTGTTAAATATAAACTCCAATTTATTCCTGTAGGGATATTTTATCCAGAGAAACTTACAGTTCTTGGAAATGGTATGGTAATAGATTTAGGTATGCTCTGTGAAGAAATGGACTATCTCCAGAAAAATGGAATTTCTCTTGAGAATCTTAAAATAAGTTCTATGGCTCATATAGTTTTACCCTATCATAAAATACTGGATCAATTAGAAGCAGATAAGGATAGTACTGTTAAGCGCGGAAGAACCAGAAAAGGCGTTGCCTCTGCTTATGTGGATAAGGTCGCCCGGAAGGGAATAAGGGTTATGGACCTTATGGATGATAAGATATTCAGTGATAAACTCAAAAAAATTTTGGAAGAAAAAAATAAGATCTTTGATAAGGTTTATTCCATAGCTCAAAAGGGATTTGATGTAATATATAATGATTATATACGCTATAGAGATATTATTGCTCCCTATGTTACTAATACCCCCTTCCTTTTAAATGGACTTAGTTCCCAGGGAAAGAAAATCCTTTTTGAAGGCATACAGGGAACATTTATGGATCTGGATTTCGGCACATATCCCTATGTGGGTTCATTTAATTTTACTGCCGGCAGTGCCTGTATAGGTTC
>JAKJGF010000100.1 GCA_022704525.1 Bacillota bacterium
TTTTTTACCTGTTGCGGTACCGCAACAGGCAAGTTAGTATCCATCTCACAAGTCTGTCTCTGTCCGGACTCTTACGCAAAATCTATGATCCTGTTACAATGAAATCTGTTATTACAGAATATACAGTTTTGTATTTATTTAAATTATAACTTTCTCCTTTGACGGCATATCTTTTGCTCCAGAGCCCGGACAGGGACAGGTGTATATATTTTTTGGATACTTTTTTACCTGTTGCGGTACTTATATATTTATTATTAGTATCCTGTATCTTGTAATAAGATATGTGAATCACCCACCAATCAATTGGTGGGCATCCTGCTTCTCAGAATGATGCCTCCTAGACTCAGTGTAAACTGATTCCGCCGGCAGAGCATCCTCCACAGGCATAACTTCGGGGAATTCATACCCTAGTGCCTTTAAGTTGGCAAAACCTTCATCTCTTATATTTAAGGAAGCATTCAAATCTCTGTCAAGAACACTCCCACAACAGGGACAAACCCATATTCTATCAGAGAGTTTTAAATTTTTGTTTTTATATTTACAATTATTACAGACCTTTGAGGAGGGATAAAATGTGTCTACCTTATGAAATATACTGCCATATAACTTACTTTTATACTCAAGCATCACTGTAAATATACCCCATCCTGAGTCTGATATGGATTTTGATAAATGTCTGTTTTTTAATAGACCTTTTACATTTATATCCTCTACTATTATGACTTGATTTTCGTCTACTATTCTACGGGATAATTTATGTAAAAAGTCTTTTCTCTGATTTTTTATCTTCTCATATACCAGTGCTACTTTATATCTTGCTTTTTCTCTATTCTTACTTCCTTTACACTTTCGGCTTAATCTTCTCTTCTCTTTCTTTAACTTCTTTTCTGATTTATTTAATATTTTAGGATGACCTATCTTCTCACCTGTTGATATTGTGACAAAATGGGTCAGACCTACATCAAGACCAACCATACATCCACCCTGCTTCTTTACTTCTATCTCTTTCTCTACAAGGATATTTACGTAATAATTATAAGTTCCTGTTTTTGTTATACTTATATTTTTTATTGAACCTTCTATTTCTCTATGAAGCTTTATCTTTATTTCACTCTTAAGTTTCGGAATGCTTAATCGATCACATTTTATACTGAAATGCTGCGGGATTGATATGGAATTACTATCTTTTTTCTTCTTAAATACCGGAAATTTTGCACGGCCTTCAAAGAAATTACAAAAAGCACTCTTTAAATTCTTTACTGCTTCCTGAAGACTCTGAGAATTCCCTTCTTTCAAAAATTCATATTCTTTCTTTAATAAGGGCAGTTCTTTCTTCAATTCATAATAATTAAAAGGCTTTTTTGACTCTTTGTATTCCTCTATTGATTTATTTAACAGGTAATTATATACAAATCGACAGCAACCTATCTGTTTACTTAAAAACAACCTTTCTTCTTCTGTTACTTCAAGCCTGAAGCGGTAAGTGTATAACATTATTTTTTTACCTGCTTTTCTATATATCTTTTTATTACGTCTTCAGATATGCTTCCTATGGTCTCTATATAATAAGAGGGATTCCATAGATGGCCTCCCCATAATTTATTTTTCAGACAGGGGAATTTTATAAATAATTTTCTTCCACTTATACCCTTTATCATTTTTACCATATAGCAGGGACTTATTTTGGGATGACCTGAGGCAAATATATGTATATGATCTTCTTCTACTACTTCCATTGCAGATACTTCAAAACCTTTTTCTTTTGCTATTTCCATTATTACATCTTTTAAATATTCTTCAACTTCTCTCGTAAGAACTTTTTTACGGTATTTAGTTGAAAATACTATATGGTAGTTACAATTATAAAGGCATGTTCGGCAGTGTTTTAAATTATCTTTATTCATGCATATAGTATAGCAAAAACTTCAAGTATAGTCAATAAATACAGCTTATCACTTTAAGGTAACTGGTAGAACCCACCCCCTGTCGTTCTGTATCTCCCCAATCAATTGGGAAGGATTAGAACGACCCCCATTCCTAAAAGATTATAATAACTACATAATAAATTAGATTCTTTCTTCTCCCTGGCACCTCAGTATATAATTAAATAACTCTTTACCAAAATCAGAAAGAAGAAGGACTTTTTCCTTCTCAATAGTTACATTATTTAAGTACTGTAGACGAAGAATATCTCCATTGTAAACCTCAGGGATGATTCCTGCAAAGAAAAATCCCAGATATTCCAGAGAAGAACAGAATGTACATGTAGCGGGGTCTGAGAGAGGGAGATCAATATAAATACAATCAATATTATTCTGGCAGAGTTCTTTAAGACGGAATCTAACTAAATCTCCGAGATCTGTTCCATATTGAGAAACATGCATAACAGCATAGCCCGAGTCGGAATAAACTTTTACATCTACCAGGGCATGGTCAGACATATTTACAAGAGCCGCTCTACCCATTGATTTTTTTAGTATTCTTCGAAATTTACCGAGATTATATATTTTCTTTACAATTGTAGTATGCTCAAAAGGGGGATAGACTATTCGTTCCGGTTCTTCATTAACTTTTATATAGTACATAATTACACCTGAGCGGTTTTTCTTCTTCAGGAGGGAATCTGAATAACCCACTGATATTCCTGTTTCAATTCCGCCAGAAGCAAGATTGGCTTTCTGACTGGAGATATCTTCTGAAAAAGTTTCATTATACATACCGTATATACCTGTGTCTTCAGCATAATCTATACACTTTTTTAATATATTTTCTATCAATTTTTCTTCAGGGTAACCGGGACAAATAATTATTCTTCCTAATTCTCCAGTAGTGGAATCAGGTTTTTCTTTTTTTATTCCTCCATAGCCCAGTATCTCGCCTTCTTCATTTACTGCAACTATAGATTTTTGTAATCCTTCTTCTAATAAATCTTTAATTTTTTCAGGGTAATCTATGTAGTTCAGATAAGTTGAACCATAAACATGATAAAAACACTTTGCCAGAGCAATACCTTCATGAGGTTCCATAAACCTTATGGAAATAGAAGAAATATCTTTAACCTCTCTGGCTGATAAAGATTTATCTTTTTCCTTAATAAAAGACAGATCTTTCCCTGAAATACCTTTGATTAATTCGAGTCTTTTTCCTTCTCTACCGAGATTAATAAAACGTATTTCATCACAGAAGGCTTTTATAAGAAGCATCCCGAGTCCTTCTCCTTTTCCGGATTCAACCTTTTTCCAGTCAAAGGGAATCCCTTTGTCTTCTATAGCCACAACAAATTGCCCGGGTCTTCTTTCGAGTAATATATCAAAATATGCTTCATTATTGCTTTCAAAGGCATGCTGGATAACATTAAGACATGCTTCGTCAGTTATAAGTTCAAGTCTTCTCGCTTCTTCTATTTTCAGACCTTCTATCATAGCAACCTCTCTCACAAATCCTGCGAGAGAAGATAAAAGTTTTTTATTGCTTTTTACACTTATTTTTGCCAGTAAATTACGATGTTCGTAGAGTTCTGACATTGGCTATCCTTTCAGAATAAATAGTGAGAGGTGAATGGATTATTATGAAACTAACTATAATTACATGCAACCTTCTTTTCACTTTTCACTTCTTTTTACTTTTCACTTCTTTACATTTCTGTACAGGAAATTTTTCTTACAGTGAAGAATTTCTTCTGAACATTTACTATACTGTTTAAATAATCAGGATAGAAATTTATGTGTATATTCCCATAAGGACCGGGTTCAAAAATTATATTTTGCTTTCCTCCCATTGTACCATTTATATTAATATCTACAGATTCACTGAAAAAGTCGTAATAATAGGCTATCTGAGAAGCAAAACTTGCAAGTTCTTCTTCTGTTATACCGAAAGAAGATAGATCAGGTTGTGGTGATATTTCATTATCATAATCATTCAGGAATTTTACCTGAAAGTTTCTATCTGTCTTAGGTCCTTCCTCAGGTACTGCCTGAGGTATTATACCGATTTTATAATTACCGAAACTTATATTTTTATTACTCTTATAATCAAGACATAATTCCAGAGGAGCCCTACTATTATCGTTAGGGTCATTACTGCCTTCTGCTATATACTTATAATTTCCTGAGGTATCTATATGTTTTTTTATTATCATGCCATTTCCCTCATAATAAGGAGGTGGGTCTATAGTGAGTTTTAATTTACTATCATAATAAGGGGGAGGATCTATATATTTTCCTATAGATATCTCTTTATCATTTGGTTCTTTAAGTTTTATCGCTTCACCCTTGTAAGGTCCAGGGATTTCTTTTACATGATCTTCTACATCTCCCTGCCACCATAACTCACTGCCATTGGTAAAAGGTTTTATGTTTATATCTCCGCCTGCATAATAGAGACCCTTAGCCTGATTTCTCATTACAGTTTTTGATAGTTCTATTGTGAGATCACCTTTACAGGCAGTTATAATTTCAGATCCGTTTGAACCCACTACATAATTAACATTGCCAGCGCAAAAAATTCTGCCTTTCCCTATGACATCAATTCCAAACTTAAGATTACAGTCGGAATAAATACTGTGGCCATTAAGGTCTATACAGGTGGTTCTTGTGGAAGAACTTATATGAGACTGTTCTCGCGTAGGGTCTTCACCACCGGACCACCATCCCTGGTGATTTGCCTGATAACGGACCTCCGGTATGCCGATTATTTTTAAGTCTTCTGATGAAGATCCACTAACATAAATATCTGTAATAAGTTTCAGTGTAGCATGACCGTAGGTATTAGTAACATATGCAGTAAATATATTAAAACCATCAGCATTGCTGGTAAATATGGCTGCTCTATAGTAGGGCCCATCTACCCAGCTATTCATAACACCTTCCGGCACAAATTTTATTACTCCACTGTGGACTTCTGTGATGGCGCCGTATTTGTGGGTTTTTGCATTGGTTATTATTTCATCTATGTTAATATCCCCTATAGAACAATCCTGGGCAACATTCTCCAGTTTAGTTCCATCAAAGGAGTCCGGTAAATTTATTTTGCCTCTTGCAATGAATATTCCATGATTGGATTTTACATCTGTACACGGTCCGCTTATAGAATTATCACCTTTATATCCAGCATAAATAGAACCTGCATCAGTATTTTCTCTTCCAAATATTTCAGTATTTCCTTTGGTTGTGGCTTTAAAAGTAATCTTTTCTACTACATTTATACTGTAAGGTGAATAGTCTGAACGAACAAGGTAGGCTATTATAGTTTTTTTGACTTTTTCTTGACCACCTGTGCCGAAGATACCTGTAGAAACAATTTTTGCCGTATAAGCCGGTGTGTCACCATCACCTGTAACAGGTTTAAAGAGATTATTTACAGATCTATTTGATGAAGAAGTATCAAAGGTAATTATAAAGGTACAATCAGAAGAACAGGGTTCATTAAACCCTTTCATCAATGCTGAATTTAGGCCATGTACTTGGATCATTTGGTTCTATATATTTTCCCTCCTGGAAATCGGGATCTCCGTCGAGTCCCCAGGCAGGATTCTTATCTAACATATATATGGCATATTCTACACCTGCTTCTGCAGCTTTCAGTGCTTTTGCCTTTCCTTCTATATTACCTATTATGGAAAGATGTTGTGTGGAGATAAAAAGCATGGAAACTGCCATTATAACCATAAGTACAGTTAATAAGAGAACACTTATAAGAGCTATTCCCTTTATTTTTTTCATAAATTATCACTCCCCTTAATTTTTTGGTTTTATAGAAGTACTCATTTTTATAATTTCTGTTCCTTTATTTGAACTAAAAGCAACAGAAGATTCCTTACGGATATAACTCTGGAAACATACATTTACAGTTATTATATTGCCGGTTCGATCAAAATCTATACTGTAAATGTCTTTTACAAGAGTTCTTACATTATTACCTGTAGTGGCATTTATATGATTGGTAATGGCCGGCATTATAGCCGGATATATTGAAGCATCAGTCCTGGGAACATAATTCCGGTAAATATATTTTTTTTCTTTAGAAGGATCTCCTACTCTGGGTTTTATATAATACAGAATATAGCCCTGCCATTTTGGTGCACCACAGGTATTCGGATCTATCTGTAGTGAACCATTATTATCCATAGGTGTTTCAAAACTTATATACTGGTTAAGGCTTTCCGGGTTTCCATCATTTTCTATCTGAACAGAAAGAGCAGTACTGTAGGTCAGTTCTCTTATTATTCTACTAAGAACTATTTCAGCCTTCTGGTGGAGATCTGATTTAGTTGAACCAAGTTGCCATCCTTTTAGCCCTACATCAAGTGTTGCATACATGGCAAACAGTAACAGTCCAAAAATAATTACTGAAATAGTTAATTCAAGAAGTGTAAGACCCTTAATATTTTTTACTAAATCCTTCTTGTTAAAAGTGTACATAACCTAATCCTCTGATTTCCATGAACATCAGTCCAGGTAACCAATACTGTAACTTTTTTTAAGTCCTCAATGTTGTTTTTATAGGCTTCTATTGTTATTTTAAAGTTATAGTCAATATCGGCCATTTTCTGTCTGCCATTGATTACATAGGGCTCTGCCGTACCTACCCATTTAATATAATTTTCATTACCATTTTTTTCACAGTCAATAAAACCGTTTATACAACCACCTTCTGATATGGGGACAGATATTTTCTCTGTAGGTATACCGCCAGGGTCTCCAAGGTCAACTTCACTGAGTTCGGTAAATTTCTGGTTTGCAACATGAATAGCAGCAGATCTATATTTACCTTTTTTGATTGCATAAAGTCCATGTACAAAAACACCGCAGATAGTTACTATTAATATACCCAGTATGCCAACTGCTGTCATGATTTCAATCAAAGTAAAACCTTTTATATGTGATAATATATGTTTTTTACTCATATTTTATATCTCTTATTTAGATTTTGAGAGTTGTGTTTACAGTAAAGCTAAAACTTCTTATATGTATATTATCACACAAAACTTTGATTTAGTAAATGATAATTTTTTATTTTTTTTTAAAATTTATAGAATCATATTGACTCTTTAGCCCGGAAGGCATTATTTAAATCTGAAGTTTCAAAACCATAGTGGCATTTGAACCCATAGATGTATTTTCTATAAGAACAAATACTTCTGTAATATCAGTGCCGAAATTATTTATAGTTTTTGAGACATTACTGCCATTTACTGCTTCCGAGCTGATAGAAGTATAAATTCCGTCACTGAATTTAAAAGAAGATATGGTTGCTCTGCAGTTTGCACTTACACTACCGAAATCCAGATAAAGCGGGCCTCCACCAGGTAATCATCATGTCTGACAGATAAATCAGTGTCATCTGATTGAAAAGAGCCGGCTGCAGCAAGAGCACGTCTGTATTTTTCTTCGTTCTGGAGAAAATACAAATACCTGATTATATGGACATCAATTTACTCCCGGTCAATAAAATTATAAAAATACCTGCAGATGTACTGTCCAGTGGCCCTGCCCATGGGAATTTTATACTTCCTGTATCTTTGCCCTGGCTTATATAGTATTTCCCTAAAAGATTCAGATAGGACTTATGAAGTTCTTCTTTCCCTGACATAACATTCATAATGGAAATCATAAGGTCAGTTTCGGAGGATATTTGAGTAACCTCCTTTGTACTGCCTTTTCCTTCTGATATCCACCTCCCGGCATCCGGAAGGTCTTCTTCTTTACAGAGACCGGATTTTATGGCTCCTTTCCCTGCAATTCCTGCAAAGAAACAGTCTACAGGAGTTTTATATTCAGGCCATAAGTCTTTCAGTCTTTTTACTGCTTTTTCTGCCAGAGACTGTTCTTTCTTTTTCCCTGAAAGGTTATATAATTCGAGAAATACCCATGTAGATAAAGCTATGGCCAGACCTGAGACCTTCTCCAGGTTATTACCGAGATCTGTAAGGGCTTTCCCTATCTGTGGTTTGTATTTACCTGTTTTATCGGTATGACCCTGACCAATAAAGGCAAGGGCTGCCAATGCCGTGGATATAATCTTCTTCTCCAGATCTGTCTCCTCACTGAAGAAGCCCTCTGCAGTTTGATTTCTTACGAGCCATTTGAATATTATCTCACCTGTTTCAGGTGCCAGAGGTGTCTCTATACCGAAAGGAATTTCAGATTTCGCCGGTGCCGGCATGGGGCAACTCACCATTGGAGCAGGAGACGGTTTTATGACGGCATCTTTACCACTCCTCATCTCATCTTTTATATCCATGTCTGCACATTGCATTGCTACCTGTGCCTTGTCCTTTCTGGATCTGGATAGCATTGATTTTACACCATCTATGGCGCCTCCCACAACGTCTCCTATGCCGTCTACTACATTCTCCAGATTTAGGGAAAAGCTCTTTCTTTCGCAGGATAAGAGATCTACTTTTATGGAACCTCCTCCGCCCATAGAGCGAAACACAGGGGAAGGAGAGGGAGTTGGAGCCATACTTGCCATGGACTGGAACATAGGAGCACCAAAAGAAATTCCACTTCCCATACCTCCGGGAGGAGACTGGGAAAGGAAAGCATCGTAATTTAACCCTTCAGGTAAAATGGAAGGCACATCAATTCTTATTATTTCTTTTTTCTCTTTTTCTCCTTCTTCTCCTTCGATTTTTTCAACTGCTACAAGGGAGGTATAGGGACTCATAAGATTGTATTTCATAGCAAGTCCTATGATTTCATCTCTTATGGAGAATTTTTCCTTCGGTTTTTCCCTCTCTCTGTCAAGGAGACTTTCAATTCTCTTCCTTGCCCATATTGTTTCCAGTATGGGGTGATCTTCGGATTTTTCAGGAAGTTCTACTGAAAAATCCTGATTAAATTCCCCTGCTACTGTCCTACTTTTAAGGGTTGCCGTGGCTTTACCATCAGTGTAAAAACGTCCCAGAACATATAAAACCTGTCCAAAATAGAGATCCGGAATGAGGGCAGGGTAGAGGTCTGCTACTTTTATACCTTTCCATTCCATATTTATATCGCAGAGAATTGGGAAGGCCGTTTGATTTGCAAATTTCTGTATCGCTTCTTCAATGTTCTGATTTAACTGAATATACTGGGCAGTTCCTCTTCCCATCTGTGCCATTTTATCCAGAAGGTATCTGTTTACCGAAGGGCCTATGCCGAAGGTGAAAATCCTTGATTTACCGAGCATTTTCTGTATTTCTCTTAAAATTTCTTCTTCATTTCCCACAGCTCCGTCTGTAAGAAATACTATCTGTCTGAGATAAAGTTTATTTACAGGCATAGTAAGGGCACATTCCATGGCTCTGTATATATCTGTTCCTCCCCGGGCATAGGTGGCATCAATAAAATTTTCTGCCTTTTTAAGATTTTCTTCGTTAAATTCAAGTGATTCCTTTGAAAGATATTCCATTGTTGTATCAAAGGTAATAATGGCAAATGTATCTCCTGCTCTTAAAGTTCGAAGACAGGATTTAAGGGCATCCTTTGCCTGTTCCATAGGACCGTAAGCACCTGAACCGTAACTCATAGAACCTGATCTGTCCAGGACAAAAATCATTTCTCTTTTAACCATTTCTTCGGGGCCGTAATCAAACTTCGGTGTGAGATGGAGCATAAAAGTGCCGGGTTTACCTTCTTTTCTGTAGAAGGAAAGGGAGGTTTCCAGTTGTTCTCCTTTTGAGGAATATTTCAGGATAAAATCTTTATTCGGAATTTCCCCCTCTTTTGCCAGTTGAATTTCTCTTTTATTTTCATTCTTTTCCTGAGTATAAAGAAGGTGAGTCGGTGATTTTATCTCTCCTATGGGAAATCCTGCATCCAGATTTACGAAGATATTTACTTCTCTGTGAGAAGTCTCTTCTATGGGTGGTGTAATCCTTTCTGCATCAGATACGGTGGGTTCTTTTTCATCTCCTGTATATCTCGGGGTTATAGTCATGGGGAAGACAAATTCATATTCACCGTCTTCATATTTTACTGTTTCATGATAACGAAGTGTTACAAGGATTTCCTGCCCCGGTTCGATATTTGCAACAGACATGGTGAAGATATTTGGTCTTTCCTGTTCAAGAAGTCCTGCTTTTTTACCTTCATCCCTTGCTTCCTCATAGGTTTTTCTTGCTTCTTCACGCTCTTTAACCTCTGCTTTAATTATTCTTTTTTCTATTTTTATTTCAAGATCATTTACGGCACTCTCGTGAGGGAGAGGGAAGACATAGACAACTTCGATATTTTTACTGAGACTGTTGTGGAATTTCTGTGTAACTGTTACATCGGCAAGAAGTCCTATAATACTGGCTCTTACTTCTGTGTATTTAAGGGGCAGAGTATAACCCTCCAGATCAACAGGTATGACAGTTCCTTCAGTAATCTTCCTGCCCATAAAAAATATTTCGTCTCTTATCATTTTTTATACCTCCATTCAGTTCTATTTTTTCTTAACTTCTATGTATGATTTGAAAAATCCTGTATATAGTAATTACAAAAAAATTATTCCAAAAATACAGCAAGTAGCGAAGATACAAAGCTATTATATGCTATTGTCAGTTGTGGCATTTACAAAATTATCGGCCTTTATGAGATTTTCATTATTAATTTCCAGTGAACTTTTTGATAAAATTTCGATTTGATCGTCAAAATTGATAATTCCGAAGCTATCACCACATCTCAGAGTCCGAAGGCATGCTTTAAGGGCCTTTTGGGCCTGTTCCATAGGCTCTCCGCACATAGACCCCGATCTGTCCAGAACAAATATCATCTCTCTTTTTAACATTTTCTCGGGGCCATAATCTATTTTTGGCGTGAGATGAAACATAAAGGTTCCTGTTTTACCTTCTTCTTATTATGAAGTTTTTATATATTTTATATAGATAAAATTTGTTTATTTAAAATAAAATAAATTAATAGTAAATATTAAAATTATAATTGTAAAATTTACTTAGTTTTGTTAATATATATGCAGGGTATTCTATTACTTATTTCAAAAAAAGATGGAAATGTCTGAATTGCAGTTTTGTAAAATGTTTTTAAATTCTAAAACAGGGCTTAATCTTGCTGAATTAGTTATTTCTATATTGATTCTTGCTACTGTAATAATAGTGCTTATGACTATATTTATAGGTGGAATGACGGGATTGAATAAGAGCGAAAGACAAATTGTTATGGCCAGTGCTCTTCAGTCTGCTCTTGAGCAATACTGTCAGGATGTTCTTTATGATTTTGATAATCCTGTATATAATAACGGAACATGTTACAGGATAAAATGGAGTTTCGTGAGAAATGGGTGGCTTTTGAAGAAATTGGAAGTGAGGTAAGAAATCGCCTTAAGAGAATTACTGTAACAATTTACTACTATGATAAGGGTTTAGAGGGCGGTGCTATATCAAGGAAAAAAAGTTCTTCTATATGGATAAATAATTTTCTTACATATTAGAGATTATGAAAATGAAGATAAAAGAGAAGAAGATAGGATTATCACTTCTGGAAGTTATAATATCTATTGCTATCATGGGTTTATTATTGAGTATATGTTCTTTGATCCTTCACTGGGCGTGTACTGTTTCATTACAGTCCAAAGCCAGAGGAGTTACAGGGAATGAAGCACTTAAAAGTATTAAGTGGCTCATAACAGATTTAGAAGGCACTGCTCAGGAATCACTTTATATTGATAAGGATTCTAATGATACAATAAGATCTATAAGCTTTCTGAGTTCTACAGGAGATACTGCAGATATGGAATATACTATGAAACTTCCTACAGCTAAATGGAAAAATTTTGTTCTTTATTATGTTTACCCTGATCCCAAAGCTTCTGAAAATTATTTATTAATTAGAAAAACTCTTTATAATGACGTTGTTTATAAATATGCTTTTGTACAATTTATAGCAGAACCTATGAAATCAAGTGATGTTATGGCTCTTTGCAATGGAGATCTGAAGATAACCCCCAGAAATAGAATTGTAGCAAGAAATATTTATAAACTGGAACTTCTGGATATGAATGAAAATCAGAATTCCTGTACTTTAAAAGTCATAACAAAAGAGAAATCCAGAACTGGAGATGTGAAATCAGAGTATACAGGTACAGTTCAAATGAAAAATTCTATTAAACTGCCTTATTAAATAGTATAGAAGGGAAGTTGATTTGTATGAAAAATATAAATAAAAAAATAACTGAAAAAGGTATTGCTCTTATAACAGTTCTGGCATTAAGTTTAATACTCTGTGCTCTGGGAGTCGTACTTATAAGGGAGGCCTATCATCATATGGCCAATGCTTCAGCTTTCAGTCAGCGTATAGATGCTATTAATATAGCTGAATATGGAGTGCATAAAGCTATCTATGAATTAGAACATGATTTAAACTGGGATGGTATGATTGATGCTCCATTTCGTAATGGAAAGGTAACGGTAGAAGTTTTAAATAATTTTCAGAATTTTGAACCCAATGGAGTAATACCTTCTAATTCAATACTGGTAAGATCAACAGGAGAGCTTTCTAATGGAAATTGCAGGAAATCTGTTGAAGCAATCCTGAGTTATCAACTGATACCTTATGCTGCTTTCACTGATGGAAGAGTCGAATTAAGTGGAAATAATATTGACCTGGAATTAAAATCCCTTCCCGGCTTTAAAGGACAGATGCATTCTAATTATGATTCCACTGTAACCGGATATGATATAAGTAAGCCTTATGCTTTCAGTGAAAGTGATCCTCCTTTTACTCTAAACCTGAATCTTTCTTCAGAGGCTCTTGTTTCTACTACTGGTAGTGTTCAGCCATCTCTTCAGGGGAATATTATTTCAGCAGGAGGAATGGTAAGAGAGGGTACTTCTTTAAAGAGAATTCCTACTTTAGCGTATTCAGATATTAAAGCAGTTTCAGGCAGTCATATTGATATAACTCAGAATATACCAGCTAAAGTGGATATAGTTGACCCTTTCCCTTTATCTAATGTGGAAGCAAAATTTAAGGGGAATCTTCGAAATAAAGAAGGAACCCTTCAGGCATACTGTCACTATGTAGTGAAATTCGGTCCTTACATCATAAAGGAGGATGATGGCTGGTTTGAAGCAGAACAATATCTTCCAGATGGTACCTCATGGGACAAAGGGTCTATTGTAATTCAAAGTGGAGTAAACTATTATTATGATGGGACTTTAACATTAGAAAATATAAATGTGAGTCTTGCAAATGGTATAAAGCCGGCCCTTTTTATTGATGGAAATCTGGATGTAACCAGTATGAATCTTCATGCTGAAAGCTTTTTACTGGCTACCGCTGGAAGTACAAGTTTTAATAATGTTACCTTTCAGATAGATAATTCTAAAAATGATGGAGTATCCTGTTTCTGTGGTGGTAATTTAACTGTTACCACACCTGAAACATACGCACCATCAGGAGGAAATTATTTTAAAGGAATTGCTTATATAAAAAACGGAGCTTTTAGAGTTAACAATCAATGTAATGTTTCTGGATTCAATAATTCAGTAAAAATGGAAGGACTTTTAATCGTGGGAGGAAATTCATCCGGTGAGGGTATTATAGTAAATAACTCTGGAGATCCTTCTTTTAAAATTTCTTTTATTTATAATCCCCATCTTGCACGAAGCCTGAGTGCTACCTGCCACACAGATATTCAACTTCAACCTGTATTCTGGGAAGTAAAGTAAAATTTATATTCTGGCCTGTGTATAAAGAAAGGGGCAAAATATTTAATGTTTACAAAATTATCTTATCTGAGAGATTTAATTATATTATTGCTATGTATGTTAATTATTTCCTCAGAAGCCGTAGCCGGCTTTGTCCGTCTTTCTGGAAATTTTTGTAATTCTGACAGAGAACCTTAAAATATATAGGGAAATTAGATTTAAATAATAAATCAGTACCTGTGGAATACAGGGAATTAACGCCTGTGGAGATTGTGCCTCTACCTGAAGGTTTTCACCTGAAGGCAAGGACGGTCAACGAAGCAGGAACCCTGCGAATTTATTCGCAGGTAATTCAGAGATTGGAGAAAAAAATATGAGAAACGGATTAATGCTCCCGGCAAATTATAAACCCCTTTTAAGTCTGAAAGAAACGGAAAAAGCTATCAGATTGATAAAGGAATTTTTTCAGATAAATCTTTCTGCCACTTTAAATCTTCACAGAGTAACGGCACCACTTTATGTGAAAGCCGGCACAGGTATAAATGACGATCTGAATGGTGTTGAAAAGCCCATCTCCTTTGAAATTAAAAACCTTTCCGGCGTGAAAGCCGAAATAGTTCAGTCTCTTGCAAAATGGAAAAGAATGATGCTTGCCGATTATGGTTTTTCTGTAGGAGAAGGTTTATATACTGATATGAATGCCATAAGACCCGATGAGATACTGGATAATTTACATTCCATTTATGTGGATCAGTGGGACTGGGAAAGGGTTATATCAAAGGAAGAAAGAAAACTGGACTTTTTAAAGTATATTGTGAGAAAGATTTATGGTGTCGTAAAAAGGACTGAAGAATATATATATAAAGAATTCCCATCTATTAAACCTTTTCTTCCGGAAGAGATTAAATTCTTTCACAGTGAAGAATTAGAAGAAACCTATCCTCATTTAGACCCTAAAAAGAGGGAAGATGAGGTCTGTAAATTACATGGTGCCGTTTTTGTAACAGGTATAGGGGGAGACCTTAAAAACGGAAAACCTCATGACGGAAGGGCTCCTGATTATGATGACTGGGTAACACCTGCTGAAAACGGCTACAGAGGACTCAATGGTGACATATTGCTCTGGTACCCTCTCTTAAACGGTGCCTATGAAATATCTTCCATGGGCATAAGGGTTGACCCTGAAAGCCTTATGAAACAATTAGAAATTACCGGCCATACCGAAAGAAAGGATCTTCTCTTCCACAGGAGATTACTTGCAGGGGAACTTCCTCTTTCCATAGGGGGAGGTATCGGGCAATCCAGACTCTGTATGTTTTTCTTGCGAAAAGCTCATATAGGGGAGATTCAGAGCAGTATATGGTCTGAGGATATGATAAGAACATGCCTTGAGAATAATATAGTTCTTTTGTAGTATTATAAAGAAATTTTTCTTCAGAGTTATTATAAAAGTTATAAGAAAAGGGTAAAAAATACTATATTACTCTAATTTGAGAGAGTTTCTATAGAACTTGTTATAATAAGAACTATTTGCATTTATATATATTATATATATATTGATTTGAGAGGATATTTTTTAAACAAATAGAATTTTTATCTGCATTGTTTTTTAATAAAAATTCCCCTGTCTATATAATAAGCCATCTCCATAAAGGGATAAATATAATTTTTCTATCTGAATGGATCTCTTCAGCTTCATAATCATATGTGATTATTATTAAATTATTACAATTCAGTTCCTGCCCTGATTCTAAAAGAGCATTTATTTCTCTTTTTTTAGTCTTAATATGATTAATTTCATAAGACACCTGAATCAAGGACTCTACAGTCAGTCCTTTCTTTAAAACAAAATCAATTTCCTTATTATTTTTACTCTTATAGTAAAAAAGCTCAAAATTCGGTTTATATCCTTTCCTTATCAGTTCAAGGAAAACACTATTCTCCATCAATCTGCCGTAGTTAGGGGATAATTGAAAGGCTTTAGCTGAAATATATCCGTTATCTATTATATATATCTTTTTAGAGGTTTTTATCTGTTCTTTATATTTATTAGAATAACGGTTTAAAGAAAAGAAAATATATGCTTCTTCCAGATGGTGCAAATACTTTTGCACTGTATTAACACTTCGAAAGTTTAAATTATCTTTCAAACTGTTATAAGTATATTCCGATGTGAATTCAGAGATTAAGTAAAGAGAAAAATTATCTATTAAAGAAGGGTATTTCAGATTATAGCGTTTAACCACATCTTTAAAAAGCAATGCATCAAAAAGAAACTTGAGATAGACTCTGTGATCTATCTTATCCATAATTATTTCAGGAAAGCCTCCCTGATGTAAATAAGTAGAAACTTTATTTAATATAAGACCTTTTTGTTCGAGAGTCATAAGCTCTATATTATAAGTTATATCTTCAGCTTTTAGAAATTCTCTAAAACTGAAAGGGAAAATTTCAAAGGCTATATATCTTCCTGTAAGGGCTGTGCCTAATTCTTTACTCAAAAGGTTTGAATTTGAACCAGTTAAAATAAGGTTATAACCACGGCGATGGAGTTTATTCACAAAGAGTTCCCACTTTGGTAAATTCTGGATTTCATCAAAAAACAGATACTTTATCTCTCCGTAAACTGATATTATCCCTTCGAGTAATTCATCATAATCATCAATCTTCAGGAGATTTTCATCATCAAAATTTAAATAACCGAAGTGTTTATCTTTCAGGATAAGAAATGCAAAGACAGATTTTCCTGCTCTCCTGGGGCCTGTTATGATTTTAATCAGATTTGAAGATAAAAGATTCCGGTCAAAACCGGGAGTTTTTCTTTCAATGTAGCTTTTTAAGTAATATTTTTCTTTTTCTTCTTTATGACGAAGAACTATTTTTCTGATCATTTTAAAAATCCTATTGAATAAATCTTTACTTTTTTGTGCAGTATAATAATTATAATATATAAAACTTTTCAGATCAATAATATCAGGTAAAGTATTCTGAATTATGAAATTTTATGTCATGAAAAACGCAATCGAACTTGTTTTATGAAATATTATCTGATAGAATAAATTTGGAGATAAATATCAGGAGAAGTCTTATGATTAACACATTAAGAGTATATCAGGAATTAAAAGAGCTAATGGATAATGCTGCTGCTATGAAGATAGCAGAATTTATGGGTAAAATATATGAAGATCTTTTAAATACCGTAACAAAAGCAGATTTTAATGAATTAAAGGAAAGTCTTAACAGACTCGCAGAAGCTCAGAAGAGAACAGAAGAAAAAGTGGAAGCCCTTGCAGAAGCTCAGAAGAGAACAGAAGAAAAAGTAGAAGCCCTTGCAGAAGCTCAGAAGAGAACAGAAGAAAAAGTAGAAGCCCTTGCAGAAGCTCAGGAAGAAATCAGTAAAACCTTAAAAAATCTTGCCATAGAAGTTGCCAGTTTATCCGGTACTGTCGGGTTCAGCCTTGAAGATATCGGCAGAGTTGTTATTCCGGGTTATCTGGAAAGACACTGTGGAATAAAGATAGAAGAACCGGAGCGTAAATTTATACCTTGTGGTAAGGATTATGTAGAAATAAATCTGTATGCTGAAGGGATAAAAGATAGCAGAAAGGTTATAATTCTGGGGGAGGCAAAAAATCGTATATATAAGAAAGAGGTAATGGATTTTATAAAGTCCCTGAAGAAAATAGAAAATAAGTTCGGTGATAAAGAGATATTTAAGCTTATGTTTGCATATCTTGTCCATCCTTCCGGCCAGGAGCTGGCAAAAAAGAATAATATTATTTTGGTTTGTTCATATCAAAGATAAAGTGCAACTATTCAGGTATATTTCTCAATGAAGAAAAAGATAGTAAAATCCATCCAATCAGGACGGTT
>JAKJGF010000101.1 GCA_022704525.1 Bacillota bacterium
AGCACCCATAGCAACCACTTTATCCGGATCCACTTCTATACTTGCTTCTTTATTAAAAAATTTCTTTACTGCCTCATTTACCATAGGCATACGGGTAGAACCACCTACAAGCAGTATTTTATCAAGATCCATAGAGCTTAAGCCTGCATCTGCCATAGATTTCTTTGCAGGTTCCTGAGTACGTTGAAGAAGATCCAGGGTTATCTGTTCAAATTTCTCACGGCTAAGAGTTACTTCAAGATGTTTCGGACCTGTAGCATCTGCTGCTATAAAAGGAAGATTAATTACAGTAGTCAACTCATCTGAAAGTTCTTTTTTTGCTTCTTCAGAAGCTTCTTTCAATCTTTGCATAGCAACACGATCCGTTCTGAGATCTATAGATGTTTGCCTGGTAAATTCCTCTACTAGATAATCCATGATCCTCTGATCCCAGTCATCTCCGCCAAGTCTCATATCTCCACAGGTAGCAATTACTTCAAATACCCCTCCTCCAATTTCTAATATAGATACATCAAATGTTCCTCCCCCAAGATCGTAAACAAGAATAGTTTCTGTCTCATAAAGTTTATCCAGACCATAAGCCAGAGCAGAAGCTGTTGGTTCATTAATAATTCTTACTACATCAAGGCCAGCTATAGTTCCTGCGTCTTTGGTTGCCTGTCTTTCACTATCATTAAAATAAGCAGGAACTGTTATAACAGCTTTCTCAACTGGTTCACCAAGATATGCCTCTGCATCCATTTTCATCTTATGTAATATCATTGCAGAGATTTCCTGAGGTGTGTATTCTTTATCGTCAATCTTAACAGTAAAGTTAGTACCTATATGACGTTTTATTGAAGCTATAGTTCGCTCTGGATTACTTATAGCCTGACGTTTTGCTATATCACCTACTAATCTCTCCCCTGTCTTAGAAAAGCCAACTATAGAAGGAATCAATTCATTTCCTTCAGAACTGGGTATAACTACTGGTTCTCCTCCTTCCATGATAGATATTAATGAATTAGTTGTACCAAGGTCAATACCTACTATTCTACTCATTTATTTCCGGCTTTTAAGCCTCTCTCCCTTCTGAAACCGATTAAATTAAAAGGTGGATTAATTTTTTATTTTCTAAAAATAATTATATTTTTTTTTCTCACCACATTATAACATAATTTATAATTTTAAACAACTATATTTCACTTACGATTAACTTATAAAAATGAAATTAAACTATTACTCCTTTCTTTATTCATATTAAAAAATAAACCTACAGTTAATTTTACTATGTTCCTTTTGAAAGTCCTCTTGAAACTGTTACAAGAGATGGGCGTAAAAGTTTTGACCCTAACCAGTAACCCTGTCTCAATATTGCAACTATTGTATCTTCAGGTTGCTCACTTTCAACTTGTTCAAAGGCTTCATGAATTTTCGGATCAAAATCTGTACCAGGTAAAGATTCAATTGGTTTCAATCCTTCTCTTTGCAAAACTGAAATTAATCGGCGATTTATAAGCTGTATACCTTCCATAATAGCTTTATCAGCTCCTTTAGAAGAAGCTTCTATAGCCCTTTCAAAATCATCAAGTACAAGAAGCAATTTACCCAGAAGTTTTTCATTTGATTTATTCTTCAATTCATCAAGAGCTTTATCTTTTCTATCTTTCATACGTTTAATATCCATTTCAAGTCTCTGGGAACGGGCAAAGTATTCAGAAGCAAGCTTTTCTTTTCTTTCAACTTCCTGCCTTATTTCCTCTATTTCTTTATTACTGGAAATAACCTCTTGAGTTTCTCCAGATCTACTTCTCTCCTCAAATTGTGCTATCAATTCCAGTTCCTTACATCTTTCCTTAAGGATATTTTCATAAAAATCAATCAGTTTATTATACAATGTTTGATGTGAATATATCAGATTGCCATTGGAATTTCTTTTAAGAAGGTCAGTTTTCAGCATATTCAGATTATCACTATTAACTTTATATTCTTCCAGCTTCTGCATTCTTTCAAGAATATCTGAAGGAAAGACTTTTAATGGTCCATCAGTAGCCATATGAGAAGGGCCTTCTGAAGTAAATTTAGTAGATGCATTATCCAGGGTTTCTTCTAATTTTTTATCTCTTAACCATCTAGCTTTGCTTCTTCTGAGTTCCTGCTCATAAAACTCCATTAACCTGATAATAAACTCTTTATGGGAGAGAACAAATTCCCCTGTAGGTTTTTTTCTGAGTATTTTCTTTTTGAATTCACTTATTCTTGCCGGCTCTATATCCGTTGTTTCCAGCTGTTTGAGTTTTTCGTCTATATCAGGAGGTATTGTTCTAAGATTACTTTCGTCAGTTCCAAGAGAAGCAACTTTAGCAAATTTTACACTTTTCTTATCCATATCTATTTTTTCTAACTCACTATTAATTCTGGCTGCTTCATTAACAGAAAATTCAGATATAAGGGCATAAAGTTCCGGTACACTTTTAACAAGTCTGCCTGAAGCATCTCTTTGAAATAACAATTTCTTCATTTTATCAAGTTCCTGACCAGAAGCTCCCATATCCTCAAGTTTTTTTAACCAGTCTTTTATATCCTGAGGTACTGTACGACCCGGGGCTTTTGTAGGAGAAGCAAAAATACTGGAAAGATCCTTTTTTTCAGATCTCATATTATCAAGGGCCAGCTTTTTTTTCTCAAGTTCTCTTATTAAAAAAGGAATAAATTGTTCATAAAAGTCCACTGCTTCAACAGCTGTAAGGTATCCTTTTTCACTTCTAGAAAGATGTTCTTTATAACGAAGCAAATCTTCCTGTTCAAGTTCAAAACCTTCTAGTTTTTTAATTCTTGCAATTTCACTATTTACATAAACTTTTTTAAATTTTCCTTCACCAGTATTTGAAAATTCTTCCACTTAATTCGCAGCCTTTCATAATAAATTAGCTATCAGCTATGAGCTGTAATTTTTTTCTCCTGAACTATCTTTACATAATTGAATTAATCTGTATAAAAACTAATAATCTTTTAATAGTAAGCAAAAACTGACTGTTGACCACCGAAAGCCGAAGTCTTACTACTATTGAGTGTTTAATCTATTCAACATACTACTAAAGCTACCTGCTATATATGAAATAAGGGGAACCATTTTAGCATAATGCATCCTTGTGGGGCCGAGGATACCTAAATTCCCTACTATTTCACCGGAAACCTTATAATAAGCTTTAATAATACTACAATCATAAAACTCTTTTATTTTATGTTCTTCTCCAATAGTTACTGTTACATCTTCTTTACCAAGAGACCTGGTAATAAGATCTGCAAAATCACGATGCTCAAGAATGTCTAATAAAGCTCTAATTTTATCAACATTTTTAAATTCCGGTTTTGACATAAGGTTTTGAGTGCCTATCCACATAACTTTCTTTTCCATTTTGGAAAGAAGAGATTTTTTTATTTCTTCTATAAGCATCTTAATCAGATGATTTTTTGATAGTTTATCTCCTCCTTCATATATAGCAGAATCTATTTTATCAAGAGAGACTCCAACTAATTTTTCGTTTAAAAAATTAGATAGCACTTTGATTTCCGTTTCAGGTATAGAAGATGAATTCTCAATTATTTTATTAATAACAAGACCGGTTGCAGTAACAATAACAATAAGAATACTATAAGGATTTATTGACATAAGGTGTATGTCCTTAATGATAATTTTAGTAAAGTTAGGTGGAACAAGTATAGAAAGATGACTGGTAAGTTGTGCAATCAGGCTAAGAGTTTTTGTCAGTAATTGATCAATCTCATAAGTTATTTTATTTAATTCCATCTTTATAGCATATTGTTCTTCTAAAGAAAGAGCTTCCTGATTCATAATACAGTCTACATAATATCTATAGCCCTGATGTGTTGGAACTCTACCGGAAGAAATATGGCGCTGCTGCAAATAACCACTTTTTTCTAATTCAACCATTTCACTCCTTATGGTAGCCGAACTACAAAGATTTTTCAGGATCCTCTCAATAGTAGAAGAGCTTACTGGTTCTGCTGTCAAAATAAATTCTCTCGTCAGTACACCAAGTATTTTGCTCTGTCTATCAGTTAATATCATAGTACCTTCCCCTTGATGACTGATACTAAATGTATCACAAAATTATAGCAAAAACAAATATATTACTTGCCAGGTGCCGGTATGTTATATTTTTTTAGTATTTCTAAACCTACATGGTCAACTTTATTTGTTTCATCCTTTAAAGTAGCAGCTTTTGTTTGAGCTAAAGTCAGACGATTTATATCCTGACTCTCTATTCCTCCCTTTACGTCTTTTAAGAGTTCTATCCCCATATTCATAAGATTAATACAGCCTTGATGATATTCCTGACATTCGGTAGGAACATTCAGGGCCAGAAGCATATCTCTGGTATTATTATAATCATTTATTAATTTCTCAAATCCTGAAGTATTTCCTTCTAAACTGGAGCTTATTAATTGCCGGGCAAATTGAGAAGGATCTTCACCGATATTAACAGACGATAAAATGCTATCTACTTTATACATATAAGTCATAACTCTTTCCCTGACAACAGACTCTGTCTTTGTATCAGGAGAAGATAAGGGCAGGATATCCAGGGAAGTCTGTGCTACTGGTGAAGCATAAGTCATTAGCTGCACAGGCGAAGGTTCTTCTGGAGATGTGGGGAAAACACAAGGCACTACCTGTGTTGAATTTGCTTCCTCAAGAGGGGTTCCAATAGAAACAGCCCGGGTAGGAGTAACCTTATTGTTTGAAGGAGGCACAGGGGAATTCATTGCAGATTCTGCATCAGAACGACCCAATCTGTAAGACAGGGTAGATACCAGAACAAACAACAATGAAAGAATTACTCCACCACAAAAAGCACATACTCCTATACGTATATCCTTTTTATCTATATTCACAGTCTCTACTCCTTACCTGTTATCTCCTGTTATAAGCTCCTGAAATGCATATTTCTGATTTCTTATCATAAAAGCCTCTTTACCGCCTTCCAGATTAAGTACCAGAAGCTCCCTCGTAGAGGGTCTATCCAGCCCACCTCCACTTTGTATAGAACCCGAATCGGCTGAAGCAGTAAGTACAAGGCTCAATTCTGCATCTGCTGCAACCAGTATATTAGGATTATGGGTAGCAAGGATAAATTGCCTTCGTTCTTTTTCTTCCCTGAGTTTCTTCACGATCAAATCAAATATGGCAAGGGTATCCAGTGCATCTTCCGGCTGATCAATTATTAGAGGGCAATCTCCACCTACCATGGCCATGTAAATAATAGATGTACATTTTGCACCCAGGGATAATTCTTCCAGAAGTTTATAACGATTATTTTCTTTAAGTTTAAGCCTGAGTAAATCATAAAGAGGAATAGACTGTAGTTCTAATAATTCTCTTTTATTTGCAGAAAGTAATTTTTTTATTAATTCATTGGTTCTATTTTCCGGAACGCCAGAAGCCGCTACAAGAGAATTATAATCTTTCTCAAGCAACATTTTAACTAACTTTTCAGGGAAAATAGACTGACTTATTTTTTCGAGATCATCTAAGGGTATCCTGGACCCATGAGTAAGACGTAACAGTTCATTAAAATAATCTTCTCTCATAGCCCTGAAATAAATTTCCAATTTAATTTTGCCTTCAAGTCTTTTTTCTATTTCCTGGGCTTTTTTTAGTCTCTTTTCAAATATCTGCTTCTGGAGATCTTCAAGCTGTTTTAAGAGATTATATCGTTTCTCAAAGAGAACTTCTCCTCCCTTGTTTACCTTTTCAAGATAAGTCTGCCTTCTTATTAATTCCATCTCTTCCTCTTTAAGCCTCTGATAATCTTTCTCCGCTTCCGCAATTTCCGGCACATCAAGCTCTGCCAGAAATTTCTGATAATTAGATTGTGCTTCTTTAAATTTTTTAGACCACTTATCATTTTCCCTGGTAAGAGATTGTTTTTTCAATTCAATCATTTTTTTAATATTAGCCTTGTTATCATCAAAATCTTTTCGAATTTCTGAAACTAATTTTGTGGTTTCTTTCATTAAATCTGCATTGAGAAAATCATGAGGATTTATAACAGGAAAAAGACTATCAAAATCTATTTCCTGCCACTTCTGGAATAATTGAGTCTGATAATCTTCTAATCCTTTATCAAGTATAGAAAAATAATTCTTCTCTTCAATCCATTTTTGATGTTCTTTAAGTATGGGATCATGAAGTTTCTCTTCAAGGATTTTTATTTTCTCACGTATAAGGGTAAGATGATGTTTTATATCTTCATATTCATCAGAATAATCCTGACACTCTGCCAGTTCTCTGGCATTATCATTTAATTCCTCTCTGAATTTCTTCTCCAGACGCTCCTCTTCAGTAATGTCTAAAAAAGAATCTATTATCTTGAGCTGAGCAAAACGGCTTCTTGCGATTTCTACTATCTCTCCCTGACTATAAGCTTCAATCTTAAAGAAAGCTGAAACACTCACTTCCAGAGGTTCCTCTTCTCCTTCTCTAAATAGCTTTGGTTTTCCATAATCCTTTGTTACCTCACGTTCTATACGAAATTTTCCTCTTTCATCTTCTACAAATAAAGTAATTTTTCCACCTTCACCCACTAATTTTTCTATTTTAGCTCTGGCATCTTCTTTAATTATTGGAAACAAAGAAGTGGAATCAAAAACAAACCGTATTAACTCTATAATAAAAGATTTTCCTACACCCTTACCACCAACCAGGCAATTTAAATTTGGATGGAAATTAAAGTCTTCTTCTTTAAAAAATCCCTGATTTACTAATAATTTATTTATACGAGAATGGGTACTACTTATTTTATCTCCAGCAAATTTGATTTTAACCTGATGATCTAAAAAGGCCTGCTTTAAACCTTCTAACGAAATCGTATCCATTTTTATATAAGAATAGCTTTTGCCTATTTCTGAAAGACTATAGGAATTAGAACCCATTATACAGGCAATATCTCTATTATATTCAGTACCTTTTGCAATGGAATATTTCGCCTTTGCAGATGGATGGCAAATTTCAAGGGCCATAAGATTTGGATCATTATAAACCTTCATTCTTTGTGAATTACGTAAAAGCTCATAAACAAATCCATCAGGTTGATCAATATGACAGGCAATAACCAGTCCTTTATCTTTTACGACCTTGGAAAATACTTCATCTATATAATAATCAGTCAGTACATCTTTTTTCCCTCTTTTACTCCTTGTAATTCCAACCTTTTCAAGTAATTGTTCCATTTTTTCCTGTGGATGGTCAACAGGAAATATGGCCAGAACATGTCCTCCCCGGGCTGTAATCTGAATTCCAGGGAAAACAAAAAGATTTTTCCCCTCTGCAGCCTTTTTAACTTTATCTATCCATTGAATTTCATTATGATCCGTAATAGCAATAATATCAAGTCCTACCTCCAGACATCTATCTACAATATCTGCAGGTGTAATATTCTTATCATTATAATTCGCCGAAGCAGGGGTATGGATATGTAAATCAACTTTTAAAAATCTGGAACCTGAACTCACCTCGTTGGACATTTAAAATCTCCTTCTCGGAATCGAAATAAATTTATAATTTATAATTTAATTCTACTCTCTTTAAAAATATCCTTTCCTTAATAGTAACTATTTTATCATATAGAACAATAGAATACAATTTTATAATTGTTTACTCCTGTCCAGATAAATTCGTGTAATCTTTATTTAATGAATCTTCATCTAACTTTTTTATTTTAAGTTTTTTTATCATATGACGATGAATCTTTTCAACCATTATAGAAAGAGAATTAACTCTAACCTCTTCTCCCTGGGTTGGAATTTTACCCAGTAAACTATAAACAAATCCGCCTATTGTTTCACATTCATCAACAGGTAAATTTATATCAAAATATTTATTTACGTCTTCAATATTTACTCTTGCATCTACTATAAATACATTATTATCCAGCTGTTCTATAATAGCACTTTTCTGATCATACTCATCCTCAATTTCTCCTACAATTTCTTCTATTATATCTTCTATAGTTATTAATCCATCAATTCCTCCATATTCATCTACAACTATAGCCATAGAAATCCTCTTTTGTTGCATTTCTTTAAGGAGTTCATCTATCTTTTTAATTTCAGGTGTAAAGTAAGCAGGACGCATAACATCTTTAATAAATATATCCAATTTTTCTTCTTTAAGAATTTTCAACATATCTTTTTCATAGACAATACCTACTATATTATCAATAATCTCTTCATAAATAGGTATTCTGGAGTAACCGGTTTCTAAAATAGCATTCAATACATCATAAATTGTCTGAGTAACTTCAATACAGATCATAGAAATTCTTGGAACCATTATTTCTCTGGCTATTGTATCACCAAAAGAAAAAATACTATGAATCATTTCTTTTTCCTGCTCTTCAAATACTCCCTGTTCTTCACCTTCCTCTACAAGAAGACATATTTGATCCTGTGTTATAAATTCTTTTTGACTCTCTAAATTTATACCCAGCAATTTACCTGCAAAATTTGACACTTTTATCAAGATCCAGGAGAAAGGATATAAAAGAAAAATCATAATTTGAACAGGAAAAGCAATAAATAGTGAAAATCTATCCATATTATACATGACTATTGTTTTAAAAATTACTTCTCCTACCAGTAACACCATGATTATTGTTATAAGAGTAGTAATCAATACAAGTTTATATCCTGAAAAAGCAAATTTTCCTATTATAATCTGCATCATATTAGCAGTCAATAAAATTATTGATATGTAAGCAATGAGTAGAGTGGTTAGTGTAAGGTTTCTATTATCTATTAATTTGTATAATAATTGAGAACCTTTAAGATTTTTGTCTATTAGTTCTCTTACCCTGACTTTATTAGAGGAAGTTAATGCCAGATTTGCTCCAGAAAAAACTCCTCCCAATATAACCAGAATAACGGTGATTATAATATTAATAGTAATTGCACTTTTGGTATAAGAAGCCTCTACCTCTGCTAAAAGAAAGAGAAACATTTCTCTTGATAAAGGGTCTTCCAAAGATATTTCTCATGATCAGCAGTCAGCAGTCAGCAGTCAGCTTATAGATATATTTTCCTCATAGCTGATAGCTGATAGCTGATATGAGTAACACCTGCCTTTCTTCAGAGATTTAGAATTTTAATAACTTTTTCTAAATAATATCGTTCTTTTTCTTTCATCTTTTCTTCATCTGAATATTCTATATGATCATATTTAAGTAAATGGAGTAATCCATGGATTACAAGCATTGCTATCTCCTTTTCTATACTATGTCCGTATTCTTCAGCCTGAAATATCGCTTTTTCTATAGATATGACTATATCTCCCAGTAAATTATCTACAGAAGGGAAAATATCACATTCTTCCAACATTGGAAAGGCAAGGACATCCGTAGCTTTATCTATATTTCTATAAGTTAAATTAAGTTTTTGTATTTCTTGATTATCCACTAATAAAAAACTTAATTCAAAATTTAAATTTTTTTTCTCTTCTTTAAGAATTAATTCACTTATTTTACGAAAAAATTTCTTTTTTAATTTTATTAGATGTTGCTTATCCTGTATCTCAATATTCATAAAGCATAATATTTTATCTATTTATCTATTTTCCTTCTTTTAGTTCCAAGTTCCGTGTTATAAAATTATTCTGCTTCTTATCAAAATTTATTTTATTAGTTTCTGCATCAGGATATTCAATACGTTTATGATACATAGTTGTTAAAATTTGTGTAAGGACATCTGCCATAACAGATAGTTCCTTAAAACTCAAACCACATTCATCAAATTGGCCGTCTTCCAGACATTTAGAAATAATTTTTTTTACCATACTCTGAATTCTAATAGGAGTAGGTTTTTCCAGTGTTCTGGAAGTTGCTTCAACAGCATCTGATACCATTAAAATAGCAGTTTCTTTACTCTGAGGTTTAGGTCCGGGATAACGGAAATCATTTTCATCTACGCTATCTCCATATTCCCCCTGTTTGGCTTTATGATAAAAATATGCTGCCAAACTTGTCCCCTGATGTTCTGGAATAAAATTCTGTATAGCTTCAGGAAGTTTATATTTTTGAGCAAGTTCCAGTCCATCCTTCACATGAGAATGAACTATTAATGTACTGAGATTAGGTGATATTTTATCATGAGGGTTTTCTCCACGTTGGTTTTCAATGAAAAAAGCAGGCCTTTTTGTTTTTCCAATATCATGATAAAGTGCTCCTACTTTAGAAAGAAGTGGGTTTGCCCCCAGTTCCTGTGCTACTTTCTCTGCCAGATTTGCTACAATTAAACTGTGATGAAATGTTCCAGGAGCTTCCATAAGTAATTTTTGAAGTAATGGTTCCTGTTGATTTGAGAGTTCAAGAAGCCTTATTTGAGGTGTAAAATCAAAATATCTTTCAAAAATCGGTAAAAATCCTAATACCAGAACAGCAGATAAAATACCTCCCAGGACACCATAGATACAATCCTTCAATATAAACCAGAAGGATGTGTAATTTATCAAAGAAATAGACAAGATAGTAATAAAATTTGTCATACCAACAAAAAATCCGGCTATAGTAAGATCGAACCTTTTAGTTATCTTGGCAACACTGAAGGTAGCAATTATACATCCAACAAGATTAACCATTACAAAATTTAACTGATTATCTGGAAAAATCGCAAAAATCATAGTTACAAATACTGAAAAAACTATAGCCAGATTATAATCAAATAGGATAGCAATAAACATTCCTAAGGCAGGCAAACAGACAAGATAACCAGAGACTTTAAAAAGTAAGATAGCAAAACTCAGGTGGCTTACAACTATAATACAATAAAAAAGAATATTTTTAAAAGAATATAAATCCTCCTTCTGTATTTTATAAACATAAAGGATTAAAAAAAAAAGCAAAATAAGTATTAATAAAGTAAATCCGAAAGATTTCTTAATACTTAAATTATTATCAAGCATACCAAGTTGTGAAAGAATTTCCAAATGGGAAGATTTGACTATATATCCCCGTTCTACTATAATTTCTCCGGCTCTTACCGAAATTAAAACAGGTTTAACCTTTTCTCTGGCCATAGTTTTGATTTTCTGTGTTTCTTCAACATCTATGATACAATTGGGCAATAAAACACTTTTATCTATTTCTTTTATAACTGACAGATATTCTTCAGAAAAGGGTAGATCAGCAGATTTTTTTTCTATAAGTTTATATGCTTCAGCAAGTTGCACCTGTTTAATGTCTAATTCCATAATATGCAGCATAATTAAATTACAGGCGTACTCTATAAGTTCAATATCTTTATTATCTGCTTTAAGAAGAGTCTCAAGAGTGTAATATGGGATTTTCTGTTTTATTATACTTTTTAAATTTTCTCTAAGCCAGTTTACTTTATCTTCAGTTTTGGATATTTTCGTATTTTTTTGAATTTCCTTTATCTTTAAAAAAAGTCTATGAATGTTAGTCCTGATACTGGGAAACACTTCTGGATCTATATAATAAACGAAACCTGCATTTTGAGCAGCTAATTCCCGTAAACGTTCAGTTTCAGCTGTATCTTCGTACTCTCCATGTTGTTTTGCTATTATATCTTCATAAGCAGGTTCTCCTTCTTTTATATTTACACCTTTATTTAGACAATCAGAAAATATAAAAATAAGAAGAATAAATAAATAAGAAATACCTATTAAAACAATTTTTTTTAGAACTATCTTGTTAGAAAGCTTTTCTTTGATTTTCTTTGTGTTCACTATATAATTTGTCCTTATTTTCGTAAGCTTTAATAATTTTTTTTACTAATTCATGACGAACTACATCCTGTTCATTAAAATAACAAAAAGAAATACCTTCTATAGAATTTAAAACATACTGTGCTTCTACAAGACCGGAGCGAATACCTACGGGTAAATCCATCTGAGTAATATCACCTGTAATAACAGCCTTTGAACCATACCCTAACCTGGTTAAAAACATTTTCATTTGCTCGGAAGATGTATTTTGAGCTTCATCCAGAATTATAAAAGAGGAATTAAGGCTTCGCCCCCTCATAAACGCGAGAGGAGCTATCTCTATAATACCTTTTTCTTTTAATTTTTGAAATTTTTCAATATCCATCATATCATAGAGTGCATCATATAAAGGGCGAAGATAAGGATCTACTTTTTCCTGTAAATCTCCAGGTAGAAATCCCAATCTTTCTCCTGCCTCTACAGCTGGTCTTGTCAGTACAATTCGGCTTACTTCTCGATTTTTGAGATACACTATAGCCATAGCCACTGCGAGATAGGTCTTTCCTGTACCTGCAGGTCCTATTGAAAAAACCACATCATGTTTTCTTATACTTGTTATATATTTACTCTGAGATGCAGTTTTTGGTTTAATTTGTCTTCCTCCGGGGGTAACAAAAATTATATTACTAAAAAAACTGGTTAAATCACTTTCAGGATTTTTATTAAATTGTTCAACGGCATATCTCAATTCATAAGTAGTAATATCTTTATTTACCTCAAATATCTCTTTAAGTTTGGAAAATAATTTTGCAGTTTTATCTACTTCTTCTTTTTCACCACTTAATATAATATCATTGCCTCTAGAAATAATTTTAACAGGTGTATGGCTTTCTATTATCTTTAAATTTTCATTTTGGAGACCTAAAAATCTGAAAGTTTGATTATTATCTCCCAGATTTAATTTTAATTGAAGTTGGAATTCTTCCAAATTAAAATCTCCTTTAAAAAAAATACAAAATGGAAGCCCCAGAAAGCTTCCATTTTTTTACAATCTAATTAGCAAGTTCTTCCTGAACAATTTCTTTAACAACATTGCCATCAGCCTGACTACGTAATATAGGTATAATTATTTTCATAGCACGCCCAAAATCTTTTTTCCCTTTAGCTCCTATCTCTAACAATTTTACCTTTATAAGCTCTTTTAATTCATCACGAGAAAGTTGTTTGGGAAGATATTCTAATAAAATTTCCAATTCTTTCTCTTCTTTTATAGCCAGATCTTTCCTGCCACCTTCTCTAAAAACCTGAATAGAATCTCTCCTTTTTTTTACCTCTGAAGTCAATATATTCTGAACTTCTTCATAAGAAAGTTCTTTTTTAATATTATCTTTTTGATATTTCTGAATAGCATTACGAGTATATCTAATTACAGAGAGTTTTAATTTATTATTTTCTTTCAAAGCTACTTTCATATCTTCAGAAAGTTTTACTTCTATAGAAATTGCCCCGGGTGTAGTATTACCACCCATTTTACACCTACCTTTAACTCTTATAAATAAACTTTTAAATAGCTCTACGGTTTCTCTTTCGCGCTGCTTCAGACTTTTTTTTGCGGCGTACACTGGGTTTTTCATAGTGTTCTCTTTTTTTCATTTCCGCCATTACTCCAGCTTTTTTGCATTTACGTCTGAATCTGCGTAATGCTTGATCTAACGTTTCATCCTCGCGTACTTTAGTCTCCAAACAAATCCCCCCCTCCTAAAACATATGGGGCCCACCTCATTATAGAAATGTCCACAAATATAAAACATACCATAACTTTCAATCTTTTATATTGAAACTATTCTTCAAAAATTTAAATATTCCTCTTTTGTTTAAATATTCTCTTAAACTACTGGTACTTCTATTTCGTCTAAAAGTTCAAAAAATATATTTTCCATACTTTTATTTTCAAATTCATATTTAGGTATTATTCGATGAGCAAGGCATGGTATAACTATTTTTTTTATATCATCAGGAATTACATAGTCCCTTCCTTCTATAGCAGCATAAACCTGAGAAATTTTAAACAGAGAAATAGAACCTCTAGGACTTGCCCCCAGAGTAAATCTTAAATTTTCTCTGGTCTTCTGAACTATACTAACTATATATTTTCTTATATTTTCAGAAACATAAACATCTTTAACCTTCTCCTGAACCTCCAATAGTTTATCCGGGGTAATAACTTTCTCTAAATCCAGAATAGGATGTTTTTTCTGTTGTTTTAATAAAAGTTCTTCTTCTGCTTTTTGACCGGGATATCCAAGTCGAATTTTAATGGCAAAACGATCAAGTTGTGCACGTGGTAGAGGAAAAGTACCTTCATATTCAATAGAATTCTGAGTTGCTATAACCAAAAAAGGTTCTGTTAATCTATGAGTAATACCATCTACAGTAACCTGTTTTTCTTCCATACATTCTAATAAACTCGATTGTGTTTTAGGAGTAGCCCGATTTATTTCATCTGCAAGAACTATATTACTTATTACAGGACCCGGTCGAAACTCAAATTTATTGATATTTTGATTATAAATTGAGACACCGGTAATATCTGAAGGTAATAAATCAGGAGTAAATTGTATCCTCTTAAATGAACATCCCAGGGAAGAAGATATAGCGCGGGCTAACATAGTTTTACCAACACCGGGGACATCTTCAAATAATATATGACCTCCGGAAAAGACTGCAAGAAGAGTTAATCTAATTTCAAAAGCTTTACCAATAATAACTTTCTCTACATTATTAATGACTTCTGCAGAAATCCCCTTTATCTCATTGAAATCAATCATAGTAAAAATCTTTATATAAAAAAATGGAGAAATCTCCCCATTTTTTTATAATATTATTATAATTATTTATATTTCAAATTCTTCAACAAGGGTTTTACTACCCGGTATACCATGAAGGTCAAGATTAATAATTTTCCCATTAAAAGCAATTACAGGTACCAGACTGCGCATAGGCGTATGACCTACTACTGCTCGCTCTACTTTCATCTGAAAAAGCATGTTTTCTACTTGCTGAGAACTCAATGGTAATACAGGCTGCCCACTGAATACATCATAACCCCATATCCTTCTACCCCAGGTAAATTCCATTACTGCCTCTGCTTTTTCTTCATCGCTTAATTGTAAAATCTCTTCAAGAGGTCTCCAGTATTGATTAGAATCTGGAAGGGAATGAGAAAATAAAGTTTTATTTATTACACTACCAAGCATTAAATTTGCAAGAAATTTTTTATGACTTCCTTCCATTTGTTCTTCCCAGGCTTTTATACCACCATAACTTGCTATAGTTTTCTCACCACCCTGTTGATACCAGTTTAAAAATTTAAGTATCATTTCTACTTTTTCTCTCTGAGAAGCAAATTCTTGAATTAACATATTAGGTAAACTGGAATTTTCAAGAATAAAATTTATCTCTTCTTCTGTAAAAAATTTATAAGATTCATAACCTTCCAGAAGCATCTGATCATGATTTCCAAGGAGACAGTATATATTACTGGTAAATTCTTTATCGTCTTCCCTGAGTCTTTCTACTTGCTCACCAAGACTTATAAGAAGATCCAGAATTTTCCTTGCTCCATATATCCATTCAGTTATAGGGCCTTCCAGGGGTTCACCTCGCCAATCACAATAATCTCCAAGAGTTACAACATCAATATTCTTAATATCTGGATTCCATTGAAATACATCTTTATTTTTTAAAATAACAATTTCTTCTTCTTTTAAAAAACGTATTAATCTAAAATAATCACCGTGTAAATCACCAACAGCGATTATTTTTCTTTTATTAATCCGAGATAAAAGCTCTGCTTTAATTTCCTTTCTGCTTTCTTCTTTTACTTCACTTGTATCTTCTTTTATTTCCTTTGAGTCTTCTTTTACTTCACTTGTATCTTCTTTTATTTCCTTTGAGTCTTCTTTTACTTCACTTGCATCTTCTTTTATTTCCTTTGAGTCTTCTTTTACTTCACTTGCATCTTCTTTTATTTCCTTTGAGTCTTCTTTTACTTCACTTACATCTTCTTTTATTTTCCTTGAGTCTCCTTTTATTTCCTTTAAGTCTTTGCTATCATTTTCAGCTGACTCATGTTGTAACTCCAAAGAAGATACTGTATTATCTTGTTTTTTACTCATAAAAAATTATGTAATAGAGCACTTCCTGCATTCTTTACAGGTAAAGCCCCATACCCCCTTTTCGTAGTGACATATCTTATTATAAAACCTATATTACATTAGAGGTTAGTTATAATCCACATAAATAAACTTCGATGAAAGAAGTTCAATTTCCTCCTCAAAGTTAAAATTTTCTAATAATTCAAAAAAAGAAAAATTTTAACATCTTCTCCCATTTAATAATAGCAACAGAATTATAATTACTAATAAAATATTATAACAAGAAAACTTAATAAAAGCAATAAAATACATTTAATTGCCCTTGACAATAAAACAACACTTCAGACTTTTTTCCCAACGAATACTACTTCAAGGGAATTTTCTATGGTGTCACAAATTTTGTCTTGAAGTGTTAGTTTAACCATTTGAAAAATTATTCGAATCTTTCCTCAAACCTTTCTTCCACACTAACCACCCCCAAGTTGCTATTACATCATTTAAATTAATCCCTAAAAAAGATTTCTGAATTACAGGGATTCGTAAGACTTTAACCTTGAGTTCAGTCTATAATAATTATTATAACAAAAAAATCTGCCAAAATCAATATATTATAGCAAGATTTATCAATAGTTCCTCTAATACTTTGATTATATAGTTATTTTATTTTTCATGAAGGTAAAAATTTATAGAGTATATTAAAGAACATGGATTGAACATAAGCGATATCTTATAATTAAAATTATTATGAATAAAACTTGCCTAAATTTTGTGAGTATGTTACTATAATTCTTAATAAAAAGCTTAAAAAATTAGAGGAAATTTTTAAGTTATGCAAAATTCAATATAAAAAATTAATTTATAAAATGAAATGGATGTCAATATATGCATAACGGAGAAAGAGAAAAACCAGATAGTGAAAAAGAGTTACTTTTAGAAAAATGGTTAGTTGCTAAAAAAGAAAAAAAACTTGCCGAAAAAACTAAAGTATCTCCAGAATCTGAAAAAGATACAGAAAAAATAAAAATACAAGAAATAACTGTAGAAGAAAAAAATCAAGAATATAATAATAAAAGTGATTCTATAAAAATAGATATAAAAAGCAATGTTGAAACAAAACTATATACAAAAGATACTGAATTTAAAGACATATTAGACGAGGATATGGAGTTAATAAATCAAGAAAAGTTATTCAAAAAACTTGAAGAAGATGAAGAAATAAGTTTACTTAGAGAAATAGAAAATGAGCTTAAAATGATAGATAGTAAAAAAACGATTGAAGAAGAAAAAGAACAGATAATAGAAATAGAACAGGAAATAAGGAATAAAGAGGCAGTAGAAGAAGAGATAATTGATGAAGAAATGGAAAAAATAATACAGGAAGAACTGAAAAAAGTAAAAGAAGAATTGGAAGAACAGGAACTAATAGATAAAGAATTAGAAAAAATAATACAGGAAGAACTGAAAAAAGTAAAAGAAGAATTGGAAGAACAGGAAGTAATAGAGGAGGAACAGGAAGTAATAGAGGAAGAACAGGAAGTAATAGAGGAAGAACAGGAAGTAATAGAGGAAGAACAGGAAGTAATAGAGGAAGAACAGGAAGTAATAGAGGAAGAACAGGA
>JAKJGF010000331.1 GCA_022704525.1 Bacillota bacterium
CAATATCCTTTAAATTTCGGCATGGAATTAACTTAGAGTGTTTCTAATAAAAAAATTCCGTAAATAGGTATACTAAAATGTGTGTAGAAATAAATTAAGTATGAGACGAAAGAAAAAGAAAAAAATCTATTAAGGGGCCCTCCATATAATAAACCAGAGGAAAAATATGGAAGTCCGGAAGATTTAGTTAATTGGAGTAAAGAAAAGAGAAATAAAAAAGAGGCAAAAAAATTACTGACAATAAGAATGGTAAACCTGCTGTAATAATTTTGGATAATGCTTCGTGGCATAAGAGGGGAAAACTTTCCTGGGGAAATCCTGTGTATCTTCCACCTTATTCTCCTACTCTTAACACTATTGAAAGATTATGGAAAGTATTTAAAAATATGATGCCGGTTTTTAATGAAATTTCAAATGAATATGAACTTCAGGAAATTATAATCAATAATTTGCAAACCTTTTTTCATAATCCAAACCTGGTAAAATCTATATGTGGAATTTCAGAATAATTTTTCGAGAAACACTCTAATCACCCCTTCCTACTCGATCGAAATTTACTTACAATAAAACAATAACATTTTTGCGACTCCAGTATTCGTGCCAATCTTTATCTACAAAACCTCATTAAATTAGTATTTAACGACGTTATTATATAGATTTGTTTATAATAAATAAACCTTGTCTCATAAATCTATAGCATTTTTTATACTCTGCTCTACCTGTCTAATATAATCTTGAGTAAGAGTTCCTATATACTGTCGAAGTTTTGTTCTATCTATAGTGGTTATTTGATGGCATATAGCAAAACTTTCTTTTGTAAGCCCGAAAGTTTCTTTTGGCAATATTACTATTGTTGGACTTCTTTTAGCCTGTAATGTTGAAGTAGAAATAGGTACTACAATAACAGATTGCCATCTGGGTGTCTGGTTAAAGGCATTATGAGAAAGAATAATAACCGGTCTGATTCCCTTTTGTTCGGAGCCAGAGCGAGGAGCCAGATCAGCCCAGTATATATCTCCACGCTTCATCCTTCTTCTCCTTCCTGGTCAAGTAAATACTCAATAGATAAGGCTTCTAAGTTTTCATCCAGATCCAGATCAGTACCGGCATATTCAGTGGCAAACTCGGAAAGAGCTTTATGAAGAGTAGCTTTTTCTCGCGCTCTAAGCCATAATTTAATAGCATATCTAGCTAATTCTGTAGCTGGTTGGTTGTTACGTAAAGCTTCATCACGTAATTTTGTATAAATATCATCAGGCAATGGAACATGAAAATTATGCATTTTTTTAGTTTTCATAGTATGTCATACCTCCTGCCATAATTTTAAGGCATTAATTAGAATTTTGTCAAGAGATATGGGTTACTTCATAGATTCTTTTAATAAAGCCCTGTTCCTTGCTTCAATCTCATCGAGTAAAGTCTTTATCCTGTTATTATATTCATTTCTCACCGCCTGTAGTTCTTTTCTCAGAGTTTTCTTCTGCTCCAGAAGTGCCTTTTCTTTCTTAAAGATTTGCTGCTCTATTATCTGCTCTATCTGTGCCTTATATCTCTCTTCTGTCTGGGTTAACTTCTCATTGCTCTTTACAAGAGCTTCGTCAGACTTTTTAGCCTTGTCCTCTGAAGCTACTCTTCTAAGCTTTTCCAGGTTAATTTCTTTCTTTAGCTCCTGGATCTGGTTCTTAAAGATTTCATAATCTGTAAGAAGTCCGGTTAAAGTATCTTTTTTCTGTTTATATTCTTCAATTAAAGCTTTATTGCTCTGGTTTATTTCCGGAGTGTTTCTAATAAAAAAATTCCGTAAATCTGAATTATTTTAATAATCAGCTAAATGGTAAACCTGCTGTAATGATTTTGGATAATGCTTCGTGGCATAAGAGGGGACAACTTTCCTGGGGAAATCCTGTGTATCTTCCACCTTATTCTCCTACTCTTAACCCTATTGAAAGATTATGGAAAGTATTAAAAGATATGATGTCGGTTTTTAATGAAATTTCAAATGAAGATGAACTTCAGGAAATTATAATCAATAATTTGCAAACCTTTTTTCATAATCCACACCTGGTAAAATCTATATGTGGAATTTCAGAATAATTTTTTGAGAAACACTCTAATACAGGAAGCCACTACTGGAGAATTTTTGCATTCAGGTACTGAGAGATATCAACATCAGAAGAAAGTTTTAATTCATCCAGGGAAAAGGCCTGAAGTTTAATTGTGAATTTCTTAGTTGTGTTCATTGCCGGCTTCCTAAAAGTTTTCAGGAAACGTGGCAAAAAGCAAGAAAACGTGGAAACAACTTTTGCCACGTTTTCTTATTATTAAATTAATTTATAATAACTAACTTATTTATGAGTATATTATAGCATATTTTATTAAGTAGGGCAAGGAGATTGATAAAATTCTTTTTACGGAAATAAGTCATAAGGGTTCGCGTTAAAAGATATTTCATAATTATAAGTCTTCATAATTTACACATACACTCCTTCAGGTAAATTTATCAATTCAACAAATATTTCTCTTAAATGCCACTGTCCAGGGTCTAACTTAATGATTTCTTCTAAATATACATCAAATAATTCATCTCTTTGTTTCTTCTGTTCTTCATTAAGAGGCATTTTATTTTTTAAGTCCTGGAACTTTTGCCAGAAGGTATTAAGCATCTCTTTTAATTTTTTTTCTTCTTCTGTCATAGGTGTATATTTTAATTCTTCTACTTTTTTTCTTAAATGTCCATAATCGGAAGATAATCTTTCTATCACATTGCATTGATATATCATGGTTTTATATTTTTCTTCATGAATAGGCTGCTTTTTTTTCAAGTAACTGTACATAGCCTCAAAAATTCCTAATTCTTGTTTTAATTTTCCATTACTGTCCATGATAATATCAACCTTTCTAAATCCTCATCTTTAATATATCATTTTTATTATCCTTAAGCAATTCTTTTTTTTCTTTATATTTATGAATCGTACATAATAACTCACTTTCTTTATCTGTAACATCCCCTTGTTCAAATTTTTTAACAATTTCATTTTGAATTCCCTGTAGATAATTATCGTATTGAGCCTGAGTTATTGTATTATATTTACTTAAAAAATTCTTTAACGTTTCCTCTGCCTTATTTTTCTTTTCTTCATTAATCGAATTCTTTAATCTTGATAAGCCACAACCTAATATTACTTCTTCTAATTCCTCATTTATTTTTTCTCTATCTAACTTATGCTCAACCATTAAAGGAATTAGCATTTTTGAACATTCGTGTAAATATGTATCTCTTTTATTAAAAATATCTTCCCTGTTTTCGATAATATTCCATTCTAAAGTTATCTTTCTGGTAAAATATTCAGTTATTGCTTCACTAAGTTCCTTATTGTTAATCATTCCGCCTATAATAGCATGAATATTTTCATGTGAAATTGTAAGAAATCCTTTCTTTATATTTTTTGATACTTCAGGGTGATAATAAATAATGCCAGTATCATCTATTGGTTTATATACCCCTAATATATTAAGTATTTTTTCTTTAGTTTCTTTCGTCCATTTTAAAGCTTCTACATAATTATTTTCATCTTGAAAAAACATAGGAATCTTAAGTTTACTGTTTATATTAAATCTTTCATTTAGTCTTTTTCTTACCTCTTTGTCTACCACTAAAGGTTCTTTGGATTGAGTAAAATTTTCAAGAATTATATTTAAATTCTTTTCACTATTTGTATCTTTAGGCACATTGGAAACGTTTTCCTTCCCTATCCCTCCGAATCCTTCCATAGGTTTTTTTACATCATCCCAGCCCTTACCAACGAGCTCTTGTCAAGAGTTGTGGAAATTTAATTCTTCCAAACACAACCCTGTTTTTCCTTAAGCTGCCATCTTTTCTCCTTTATCCTGAACCATTATGCCATTGTAAAAAGTAA
>JAKJGF010000332.1 GCA_022704525.1 Bacillota bacterium
GTAAAGATATTGCCATACTCCTGAGAAGTAGAACAAACCTGAAATCCATAGAACATGCCCTTCGTATCAGAAATATTCCATGCTGTGTAATAGGAGGACTGGGATTCTGGGAAAAAGAGGAAATAATTGATATAATGTCACTTTATAAATATATATTTAACCCTTCAGACTCCATATCTTTTCTTTCTGTTCTCCGCTCACCCCTTACGGGATTTTCCGATGATATGATTTTCACTCTCCTGGAAGGCTATGACAGCAACAGATCTTTAATGTCTTATCTTGAAGAATTTTCAGACACCTCTCCTGTAGCCGCAAGAGCATATAATCTCTTTACGAAATGTTTAAAACTTAAAGGAACATTGAATTCTTACGAACTCATTAAAAGATTATGTGATGAAACAAATTACGGAGAAATATTACTTTCATTACAGGGCGGGGAACAGAAATACAGGAACCTGGAGAAACTCTTTTCTCTGGTCATGGATTTTGAAAGGAAAAACATATATAATCCGGGAGAACTGCCCATGTATCTGGAATTAATGGAGGCAAACGGTGGAATGAATGAAGAAGCCTTCATCGATACGGAAGACAGTGATTCTGTCAAGATAATGACAATTCATGCCTCAAAGGGACTTGAATTCGATGCTGTAATAATACCGGATATGGACAGAAAAATCGACTGGATAGTAAGAAGGGATAAGCCTTTATTTTTTTATGATGAAGAAAAGGGAATAATATGGGCCGGCATAAAAGATGAAGAAAATCCCGATTATCAGGAATTTTATGACAGACAGATATTGAAAGAAAACAATGCCAGCAAGAGAATATTCTATGTGGCCGCAACAAGAGCAAAGAGATATCTTGCCTTTGTAGGAGAAAATCAGGAGAGTCCCGATAAAGATGAACCTTCCCTTAATACCTTTATGATACAGATGAAATGGGCATTGAAAGACAGAATTGTTGATACAATGGAACATACTGACGGGAAAAGCTTTATTTCCTCTCCTCCTTTACCGGCATATCCCCCTGATTTCGCAACAGAAGCCATAAAGGAATTGAAAAGGAAAGGATATGACGGGGAGATAATAAAATCATATGAAGGCGCTCCAGCCGGTTCTATAAGTATATCGATGTATCAAAAATATCTTACCTGTCCCAGGCTTTATTATTTTCAGTATCTCGCCCGTCTGGAATCTGACCATAGGGAACTTCAGGAAGAGGATTTGCTTATAGATAAAAAAACAGATGCCCTCCTGAGAGGAAATGTTGTTCATGAAATACTCAGCCATCTGAATTCCGTCTCAGACAGGGACATGAATGAAAAAATTGAAAAACTTATAAAAGAGAAAGTAAGTAAACATAAAGAGGATTATATTTCAGAAGATGAAATAAGGAAGTATATTGTAAATTATCTTGATATAGAGAAAAATCTGAGGAAAGACAGAAAAGGAAAATATCTGAAAAGTTTTTATGAATTCAGATTTTCCGTTCCTCTTCACGGGAATATTTTATTGAACGGCATAGCAGACAGGGTGGACCTTTATGAAAATAACGGACAGATTGAGGTATTTATTATTGAATATAAAACAGATACAGTCAGAAATATTAATGATATAAAAGAAAAAATTGATTTTTACAGGAAACAGCTTTACAGTTATATGTATGCCCTCGAGAAGATGACCTTCAGAGAAGGGTTTAAGACAGAAGTAAAAAAATCTTATATATATATCCTCCAGAAAGGCCTCTATGAAGAGATTGAAAAACATGACAGAGAGATTGAAGAGTTAAGGGAAGAACTTATAAAATCATCGAGACTGCTTCTGGGAAGAGAAGATTTCAACGGGTATAAGTGTAATGTTTCGGGCCTGTGTCCCATGTGTTACTATAAAACACTGTGTGACAGGCTTGGATGTATCAGTGTTACTGATACTGTGGTGGGAAATTGAAGCAAAAGCCATTGATGGTAATTCTATAAAATCTATATTCAGTTCTTTCAAACTCTTAGGGACTGGAAAAAAATAACTCCGTCAATTTATCAATAAAAAAATATAAATACTGATCGATTATAGACTGTAAAAGTGGTTATTCTGGAAGTGATTTAATTATTCGTTCGTATTCTTCGTGTTTTCCTATCCACACCCATCTAAAGTCATCACCTGTTTTTATGGCTATAGCTCTGTATTTTTCTCCTACTCTAACGGACCAGCAACCTCCTACTTTTTTAAAGTGTAATGATGGATGAGATGGATTTTCCTTTAAAAGATCAAAATTTTTTCTTGCACATTCCTGAATATTTTCAGGAAGATTATTTAAAAATTCTCGAAATTCTTTTACTGTAAAGTGCATTTATAAAGGTTTTAAGGAACCTTCCTTTTCAGCATTTAAAGCAATTTCGAGAAAAAAGTCTAATTTACCATTTTTATAATCTTCTTCCATTTGCTTATCCCATTTATCCCAGTATTCTTCAGTTTCTTTATTTTTATCGGTATTCTCTATTATTTTTTTTGTATTTTTAATAAGCATGTCCATGAGAACCACCTCTTTACTTAATTTGTAACACTTAAAAAAGGTTTTGTCAATATATGTCGATTGTGTTTAAAAATGACAGGTAATTTTATTCAAGATGGAAAAATAAATAGGACTTATGCAAAGAACAAAAGAAAATCTGTCATTGCGAGCGAAGCGAAGCAATCCAATTATTTCAAGCAAATACCAGTGGGATTGCTTCGTTGTTATCGCTCCTTGCAATGGCAATATATGCAAAGACCGAATAAATTCCAGTATAAATATACCTGTCATAAAAAAACGCAATCTTAATCAATCTTCTTTTTATTGACAGAATATCAGTATTTTTTTTATAATTATAAATAATAAGTTGAAAAATAACAATGGAAATTTTGTTGAAAGGATAAAGACTATGTTAAGTCTGAAAGATATAGAAGAAGCAGTATCAAATTTAAAAGAAAAAGAATTAAGAAAATTTCGGGCATGATTTGAAGAATTTGATGCTATGACATGGGACAAACAGTTCGCTGAAAATGTGAAGTCGGGCAGGGTGGATAAAATAGCAGAAAAAGCACTGGAAGATTATAAAAAAGGGAAATGTAAAGAATTATGAAGCATTTTGCCGGACCTTCTTTCTGGGAATGTTATGAAAAACTGCCTGCAGAAATAAAAAAATTAGCAGACAAAAATTTTAAAAATTTTAAAGAAAATATTTATCATCCGTCTCTGCATTTAAAAAAGGGTTAAAGTCTCTTACAAAATATTTACTACTCCCATAAGGGTTTCTCTTATATGGTCTCCATTATGAGGATTACAGGTTTATCTCCTTTAAAAGCTAATACTTTTCTCGGCTTTGCTCCAACCCGGAAACCTGTTTCATCAAAAAACCATACAGGTATTATATCTTCCAGTAATACCTTCAAGTCTTTTTTAAATACTTCCACCAGTTCTTTCTTCTGTCTTGTTGGCCAGGGACGAGGTACCAAGCGTCTGACTTTCATCCTCTTGAGAGTCCAACATAGACTTTTATGCTTACAGCAACTTTATACCAGTTCTTTTAAAAAATTATGCGCCCCTTTTATGGTTAATCTCTTTTTCTATTTATCCTGTTTCTTTATAAGCTCTGCTACAGCTTCTTTATGTTCTTTCAGGAATTTCCTCGGGCCACCACTTCCGGGCTTTCTTCTTAATTTTTCTATCCCTCCTTTATTCCATTTATAAATCCATTTATGTAATGTTCTTATTATGCAATGTTCTTACTGTTATTCCATTTAATCTTGCTATACCATTAAATCCTATACGTTCTCCTTCTAACATTACCATTCTTATTGCCAGTAATTTTTTTGCCTCTTTTTTATTTCCCTTTTCTTTACTCCAATTAAC
>JAKJGF010000102.1 GCA_022704525.1 Bacillota bacterium
AAGCAGGACTGCCGAAAGGAAAAATCACAAATGCTTCTCTGAAAAAAATGTATCCCTATGAGGATGCACTTATTACGGCAGAAGTCACTGGTAATAGAATACTTGCTTTCCTGGAAAGTGCAGTAACTGATAAATTTAAAGGAATAGATCCATTGCTGGCCTCAGGTATAACATATAAATATGATTCTTCTAAACCGGAAGGACAAAGGATAGTTTCAGTAACAATTGGTGATAAAACTTATAATCCAATGGAACTTTTCCAGGCAAGAGTTACTGTAGCAATGGACAGCTACCTTTATTATGCTAAATTTTCACAAAGAAGTAAACTAAAAGGAAAAAGAGGAAATATCTACAATTGCCTGGTAGATTATCTCGATAAAAAGCCATCTGTAAGGGATGCTACTCCTCTGGGAACTGATATACACGAATCTTCCTTCGCAGTTGGACAGGAAGAGAAAGAACAGGTAAGAAAGAAAAAACTCCGTGAACTATTAAAAGAAATGAACCCTACTCTCTTCAATCAGAAGTTTCTGGAAACACTATGAGAAGTGAGAAATGAGAAGTGCAAAAGTATTAAGTGCATTACAGTATCGTCTTACGTCTTAATGGCTTTTTACTTTACTATCAGGGAAAGCTGCCCATATCCTTATAGCCAGAACAAGTCCGATTATAGTAAAAGGAATTAAAAACAAAGGCCAGTAGATCCAGTTCAGTGGCGTCAGATAGCCCAGGACAGCACTCTGAAGGCCTGTTCCCAGATAAACAAAGCCATCCACCAGACCAACTGCTGTGGCTGCACCCTTTCTTCCGCCGAAATCTGCAGTGGCCGTACCTGAGAGAATACCATGAACACCTATAATACAGAGAGACATTAATACAACTGTTATACCCAGGACAACCTGATTAGTTTTTAATACAAAACTCATAACTATTATGCCGATAAACAGAGCACTATACATAAATACAGCAGAAGGACCTCTTCTGGACTGAAATAATTTATCAGATATAAAGCCAGCAGCAAAACCACCAAAAATACCGGCAAAACACAGGAGTAAACCCCAGTTAGATTTAAAAAATTCTGTTCCTGCAAACATAAGTTTATCAGGGCCTGATAACATTTCATGAATAAAAATATCATACCAGTGCATTATACCGTTTCTGATAACTCCTGAACAAAATTCTATAAATGCTATGGTAAGAACTATGGGATTGGTCAATAGTTTTTTAAATAATTCAACAGTAGTATATTTATGATCCATATCACCTGAAGAGGCATCACCTGTATCAAAATCCTCAAAACCGGCCTGTCCGGGAGAATCTTTCACCATAAATAAATCCAGAATAAAGAAAAAAAGCAAAATACCTGCAGGTACAAAAAATACAAACCACGTGGGATCAACTTTGGTACCTGCCCCTATAAAAAAAGGTCTCAGAGTTGTTTCAATAATACCGAGCTTATCCTCCGGTCCCGGGTTTAATCTGGTAGCTCTGGCAATTGTATGGCCCCAGTCAAAGGCAAAATAAAGACCCAGGGATATGAGTGTCCCAAAAATCCCTCCCAGGACTCCTCTTTCTTTTACATGAAACCAGAAGGAATTAACCTTCACTACAGATACAGCACCGAAACTCTGAAAATACATATTCAATGCATATAAAAAACAAAACATCCCTGTAAGATCATCCTTCGGCATGGTGCCATTTAACACCATATAAGTAATAATTCCCATAAGGATATTCATTACAGCAGCGCCGAAGGAAGCTATAAGGATTGCCTTTTTACCTCCTATCTTATCTGTAATGGGGCCATTTATTAAAAAAGCAAAACCATATACTAAAGCGCCAACTCCGAAAATAGTTCCAAACTCTTCTTTACTCATCAAATCTCCAAAAGCGCTTTTAGATACAGTAAGATTATATCTTCCCATATAGAGAAAAGCATAGGTCATCCCCAGAGGAAACCAGTTCCAGAAACACCTTATCCGATATTTCCCGGAATGACCAATGGGATTATTAATAAAATAAATGAGAATTGTTACACCTATAATACATAGCATAATAAGATTGGTTATCATAAAATCCACTTTTCAAAAAAAGAGGGCAATAAAAATTTTAAAGCCTATTTAGATTTTTTACCAAAAAGAGTCGGTATGGTTAAAAATAAAATAGCCAGAACTATTAAACCGGCTCCTATTAGTTCAGATGTTTCAGGTGTCTTATCATGAAAAAAGTACATCAAGCTGTAGGAAGCAAGAACACCTGCTAAAACACTGGAACAACGATTAACAGGAACACAGTAAGTATTTTCACGTTTATCAAGTAATATAAGACCTCCAAAAAAACCTGTTCCTGAGGAGAAAAGGCCAAGTATTAAACCATAAAGAGCATATTTGCTAAAAAGAAATTCTGTAAATCCTAACCGTATCTCATGCATACCTTGCCCGCAATCAATGAAAGCTATAATAATAAGAGTTATTAACATAGTGGGACTGGCCACTAATTGTTCTTCTACAAAGTATCTGGTATTGGCATTTTCCTGGTCAGACTTGGCAATTTTACTCATAAACCTGAGCCTGACAAAATAACTAAAAAGATAAATTCCAACATTAATAGCACAGGCCAGGGTAATATTATAACCTCCTTTATTAGAAAAAGCCACAAGAAGGGATAAAAAGCTAAGGGCAAGACCCACAAGGGAGTACCATTTTGGTTTTCTTTTACTTAAGAAATCAACAATAGGGGCAATAATTAATACGCCGCCTCTCATTAATAACATGACGAACACTATGGATACTCCTGGAAAGGTATAAGAAAGAGTAGTTGTGGCAATTATAAGGGAACTGCAGAGACCTGACATAAAAGTCCATCTGTTAGGACATAGAATCTCTATACCGAAAATCTTTCTTCTTCCTGCAAACTTCCACCAACCTTCTACTGTAAGGAAAAATATCATACCCAGAACAGCTCCTATAGCTGAAATAGGAAGTAATTCAAAACTGGGGATTCCTTCTTTCATGCCGGGTAAAAGTCCCTTGGATAAGGCTTTTGTAAGAGAACTATAAGGCCAGTAGCATATAAAATATCCAAAAGCACATCCCCATATACCAAGAGCAGTAAATGAAAATACTTTTTTTGACACCATCAATACCTCTTCTCGTTTTTAGCTATAAGCTTTCAGTGTTCAGCTTTCAGCTCTTTATTTTTAAAATTTCCGGTCTATTATATTAGACATGATATGTATAAAATCCTTTAATTTCCTTGTGTTAAAATTCCTTAATATAAAATATAAAAAGGGAAAAAATATAATTTGCAGAATAAATATATCTTATTCAAAAATCATATTAAACTGATTGCTGACCGCTGATAGCTGACAGCTATAAAAGGTGAAAATCTATGTCTATACTAAAGCCAAAAGATGAAATTTTCTTTAATCTATTTGATAAACAGGCAAAGTTAAATTGTGAGGCCACACAGATTTTCAAAGATGTACTTGAAAGTTTTCCAGATTTAGAAAAAATAAAAATCCTCAAAGAACTTGGAGATACAGGTAATAAACTGAGAGCAGAGATAGCAGAAGCCCTGGAAAACTCTTTTATAACACCTTTTGAGCCGGAAGACATCCACTCTATAAGCATTTATCTGGATAAATACCTGGGCCGTTTATATTCGGCGGCCATGAGGATAAAGCTTTACAAAGTCAATCTCGCAGATAGATTTAAGGATTATACCCTTCAGTTAACAGATACCATGATGAATTCTGCAGAAGAAATACTTGAGGGAATAAACCTGTTAAGAAAAAGACAGAATGCAGTAAATTTTGTCCATAAAATAAAGGAACTGGAACAGGAAGGAGATATTATCCAGAGAGAAGCTACAGCATCATTATTCGATGGTTCTGTAGGTGCTATAGAAATAATAAAATGGAAAGAAATTTACGAGCAGATGGAATCTGCTATAGATCTCTGTGAAGACATATCACACCTTATAGATAATATTATAATAAAACATGCATAAACAGCAATCAACTTTCAAACTGAAAGCTGACTGCTGATAGCTAATAGCTAAAAGAAAGATGTGATTATTTTGTCATATGAATTGCTTATGGTTTATATCATAATCATAATAGCTCTTATTTTTGATTATGTAAATGGTTTTCATGATGCAGCAAACTCCATAGCCACAATTGTAACAACAAGGGTACTGCCTCCAAATCTTGCTGTATACTGGGCAGCTTTTTTTAATCTTATAGCCTTTCTATTCGTGGGAGTAGCAGTAGCAAAAACTATTGGTAACGGCATCGTTGTTACAGAGGTTGTTAATAGATATGTAATTCTTGCAGCTTTAATGGGAGCCATATTGTGGGATATTATTACCTGGTTTTACGGATTACCAACAAGTTCTTCCCATGCTCTTGTGGGAGGGTTTGTCGGTGCTGCTATAGCAAAGACTCTGAGTATTAATTGTATTATATGGAGTGGAATAATTAAAATATCTCTCTTTATAGTAATTTCTCCTCTTCTTGGACTTATTCTGGGTTCATTTTTTATGACTGCTATATACTGGATATGCCGAAGAACAAATCGAAAAATACTGGATTTTCTATTCAGGAAATTACAGCTTCTTTCTGCAGCTGCCTATAGTTTTGGCCACGGAGCAAATGATGCGCAGAAAACTATGGGAATAATAGCAGTACTGCTTTATGCATCTTATCAGAGTCATACACTTCCAGAATGGTTATATAATCCTCCTGAGAAAGAATTTTATGTTCCCTTCTGGGTGGTTATAATCTGTCAGGTTGCAATGGCACTGGGCACTATGGCAGGAGGATGGAAGATAGTTAAGACCATGGGAAGCAGAATAACAAAATTAAGGCCTGTAGAAGGATTTTGTGCCGAAACAGCAGGAGCTACAACACTTCTTGTAACTGCTCTTTTAGGTATACCTGTAAGTACCACACATACAATAACAGGTTCCATTGCAGGTGTGGGAGCTATAAAAGCAATGAGAGCTGTTCGATGGAAAGTAGCCACAAGAATAGTATGGGCATGGATACTTACAATACCTCTCTCAGCATTAATAGCTGCCATATCATACGACTTTATTCATATTCTGGGAAAAATCCTTTAATTAAGGAGCAAACTATGATAATACAATCCTCAACAGACGAAAAATTCTTCAGACACTTTGAACAACAGGCAGAAATGAATTATAAAGCCGCTCTATACCTTAAAGATCTTATGGATTATTTCAAAAAAATAAGTCTCCTTGTAAAAAGTGTATCAACAAATGAAGACCGGAAATGGTTTATCAGAATGATTCATCAGATTGAACTCACTCGTATTGTCCATCAGATACGGCAGGTTAAGCAGGAAGGAAACAATCTTTCAAAAGAATTTAATTCACTTCTTACGAAAACCCTTATAACTCCAATTGATTCAGATGATCTTTACGAATTATCCATGCAGTTGCTCTCAATCCTTCAAAGTATCCATTCGGCAGCCAATAGAATAGAACTTTATAGAGCACAGGAATCAGATAAATTTTCCTCTAAAATTATACATATACTGGTTTCTATGACACAGGAAAGTAAAGAAGCCTTTAAAATTCTCAGAAAAATGGGAAATGTAAAACCACACCTTGACAAAATGTTAAGCCTTGAGAGAAAATCCAGTGAAGCCTATATAGAAGGTATGGGTCTCCTTTTTCAATCAGGAAATGAAATAGAAATAATAAAATGGAATGATATTTATATAAGAATTAGAAATGCCATACGTTCCTGCACACATTTATCGGAAATGATAGAGTATCTGGTAATTAAGTACGATTGAAAAGTGAAAGGCGAAAGAAAAGTGAGCAGTGAAAAGTGAAAAGATTACGTCTCACGTCGCACTTCTCACGTTTCACGTAACATGGTTATTCGATTTACAGATGTTCCCTACTCAGATGAATTTATAAACAGGCGTCATAGAAACTGGATATCTCTGGCCCTTATGTACGGATCCTACTATATGTGCCGTTACAGTTTAGCTATTGGTAATAAATCCATCTGTGATCACTTTAAATGGAATAATGAACAGATAGGCTGGATAATAACGGCAGGTTTCTGGGCCTATGCTCTGGGACAGATGACAAATGGTTTTTTTACTGACAGAATTGGTGGCCGCCGTGCCATATTAACAGGAGCAACAGGGACTATAATTTTAAATATCCTCTTCGGATTTGGGAAAGAAATAGGGTTAATCTCCTATTTTATAGTAATCTGGCTTTTAAACGGGTATTTTCAGGCCTTTGGTGCACCTGCTACAATAAAGATAAACTCAAGCTGGTTCAGCCTGAAAGAAAGAGGTATTTTTACAGGTATATTCGCCTGTGGTATTGAAATAGGCAGATGGAGTATCTATGGACTGGGAGGTTATATACTTACCAGATTATCCTGGGAATGGGTCTTCTTCATTCCATCACTCATAGCTATTATAATAGGAATTATAGGGTATTTCTCGATTGTAAATAATCCAGAGGATTTGAACTTACCACCGGTAGAACAGACAGATGCCAGAGAAGAGAAAGACAGAAGTACCCCCAAAATAAGGGAACTTTTTTGTAAAGTAATAATGAACAGAACTATATGGATTATTGCTTTTGCATATTTCTGCACAGGTGTTGTAAGAAATGGTTTCGAACAATGGTTTCCAAAATATCTTCAGGTAGTTCATCATATAAAAACAGACTCAACACTTTTTCAAATAACAGTAATGGCCATCCCCGTATGTGCTGTAATGGGAGCGACCATTGCAGGATATTTATCAGATAAAGTATTTAATGGACGAAGGGGACCTGTTGCATGTATAATGTATTTCAGTCAGGTAATTTTAATTCTCTTATTTAATTATTTTTCACAACCTGTTATAAGTTGTCTTTTACTTATAGTTCTTTCCATAATGATCAGTGGCCCCCATGCACTACTCGGAGCTGCTGCAGCTATGGATTTCGGTGGTAGAAGAGCTGCAGGATTTGCCGGAGGGTTTATCGATTCCTGGCAGTACATAGGAGCAGGTCTTACAGGTTTTGGTATAGGTATCATACTGGATAAAGTGGGATGGATAGGATGGCTAACCAGTCTTACAGGTTTTGCCTTCTTAGGAGGTATTCTTATGGCTATTATATGGAATAGATTGCCGGAAAAGCGTGAAGCGTGAAGCGTGAAACGTGAAATGTGAAGCGTAAAACGTGAGACGATAATATAATAGTAATTACATTTACCTTTCTTTTCACTTTGCCTGCTTCGCAGGGACTTCATTGCACTGCTCACTGCTCACCTCTTTTCACTTTTCACTTCTTCTCCCTTCCCGATGCCTTTTTCAAAAGTTCTAAAAATCCCGGATCCACCTTATAACCCAGTTCATTTAATTTTCTTACATCTTCCCAGGATTTATTATATTCCTTTTTTAAATAATAAGATAAAGCTCTGTTCATATAAGTTTTATGAAAAGCAGGTTCTAACCTCAGGGCCTTATTAAAATCATCTATGGCTTTATCATATTCGCCTTTTTTATTATATACATTACCTCTATTATTATACCCTGCTGCTGAAAGAGGATTAATATTCAATACCTGACTATAATCAATTATAGCTCTGTCGTATTCACCTCTCTCGTAATAAATTTTTGCCCGTTCATTATAATATTCCGGTGCTTCATATATATTTATAGCAACAGTATAATCATCCAGCGCTTTATCATAGTTTCCTTTAATACTATATACTTTACCCCGGTTATAGTAACCTTCATCATACAAAGGGTTTACCATAAGAGCACTATTAAAATCAGCCATTGCTCTCTCATATTCTTCTGAATTCATATAATAAAGACCACGTCCATTATAAGCTTTATATGCATGAGGATATTTTTTTAACGCATCATTCCATAAAGTTAAGCTATTTTTCCATACTCTGCATCTTTCATATGTTAAATATGATAGACTGCCTGTCATTATAATTAAAATTATGCATAAAACAGCTTTAAGTATCTTTCCATATTTAACTTTCCGGCTAAATTCCAGAAGTTTATAAGTTAAAATGGAAAATGCAAGAAAAAATCCAAAAGAAGGTAAGTAAAGATATCTATCAGCTATAAGCATATCAGGATTTACTATAAAAAACAAATTTGAAACAGGAATATAAAATATAACAAACCAGGCAGTAGAAAAAAATAATTTTTTATCTCTTATAAAAAAATAAAAAAGAAAAAATATTAATAAAAAACAGAGTAGAATAGATAAAAGGAAAGAATTTTCAAGTTTAACCGGGTATATTGCACTTAAACCCTGTGGCCAGAATAGCAATTCACAGTATTTTCCCAGTACATTTACAGCGATGAAAATATTCTCCTTCAAATCAGAGTGTTTTATCATTACTATTCTATTAGATTGAGCATTGAGAAAAAATAAAATTGCCTGAAATCCAATAACAATCAAAAAAAATGGTAATACAAAAAAACTTTTATATAAAATTTTTTTTTCTTTTAATGGAGAGGAAAAAGCATAAAAATATAGTAATATTATAACAGAGAACAAAGAACTTACAGGATGAGACATAACAGCACAGAGAAAGAAGAATAGAGATAGAAAAATATATAATCTTTTTTCTAAACTCAAAATAAAAAAATATAAAGCTGTAAAACAAAATAAACCTGATAATAAAAGAGTTCTCCCGGAAAACCATGCTACTACCTCTACATGTAGAGGATGAATAGCAAATAATAAAAGGGTCATAAGAGGAATATATTTATTTTTAAATAATTTTACAGTAATAAGATAAACTATGAAAAGAGTAATAATAAATAATATTACACTGGTCAGATGATAACCAGCAGGGTTTAGTTTCCAGAGAAAAAAATCCAGAGAATAACTTAATAAAACCAGAGGTTGATAATAATTTCCTTTATCAACATTACCTGAGGGATTAAATATCTCTTGTAATTTATTTAAATTAAGATATTGAATATAGGGATTATTAATATAATATGGATCATCCAGATTAACAAAGTCATTATTAAGTGCAGGACTATAAATTATAGCAATTAACATAATTATAAGATATAAAAGATTTATTCTGGATTTTATCAAATAGTCAACACATCCTTAAATATTTAGTATAAATATAATAATACACTCATAACCTGTTATGAGTCAACATAAAAGATATTGCTTTTTCTTGAGACTTTATTTATAATTAACTAAATTAATACTCCCGGAGGAGTTTGATAATGAGAAGTCAGGATGGGGCACTTTTAACACATACTATTCTAAAAGATACTTATAAAATTCTTGAGCTTGTCCATATTGGCCCTACAAGCAGAATGTACAAAGGCATTAATATTAAAAACAGTAAATTTATCTTTATTAAAGAATTAATATGGAATTTAGATCCTTCTCTTCGTCATCAGGCTATAGAACAATTTAAATGTGAAGCTAAAATACTTTTTAAACTAAAATACCAGAACCTTCCAAAGTTTGAAGATTACTTTGATGAAAAAGAAGGCCGTTATCTTATAATTGACTATGTAGAAGGGATAAGATTAAATACCTATGTAGAAAACCATCGTGGCTTTATTCCCCAGGAACAGGTAATCAGATGGGGTATTAATCTATGTGACACCCTGGCATATCTTCATAACCAGAAACCCGGTCCTATTATTTTCAGAGATATGAGCCCTCAGAATATTCTACTTTCAGAAGAGGGACAATTAAAACTTATAGATTTCGGTATATCAAAGCTATCACCCGGCAGGACACTCGGGATCGCAAAAACTATAACACATCATTATTCTCCCCTGGAACAGTACAGTGGCACTACAGATGAAAGATCAGATATTTATTCATTAGGAGCAACTCTTTATTATTTGATAACCAAAAAAGCTCCTATGGATTCCATAGAGCGCAGTTTAGAAGAAGAACCTCTGAAACCATGCAGTGATATTAATCCTAATATTTCTTTAGACCTTGAAGAAATTATATTAAAATCTATGGAACTCTATGTTAAAGACAGGTATCAAAAAATAGAAGAAATGACATCTCTTCTCAGAAAAATTAAAGAGAGTAAAAAAACCACTGAAACTCCAAAATCTCTTTCTATTGAAGGTCAGTATAAAGCCGATTATAAAACCCACGCCCTGCCAGAACTAATAGAGAAACAGATATTCTTTAAAACAAAAAGCCTGACTCCTTCTAAAAATATCTCTGGCAAGATAAAGGGATTAAGAACACCTGATAAGAAACGTATAGATGACGATATTCCTGACCTGTTAACAAAAGGAACAATAGTAAAAGGAAAATATAAAATAGTAGATTTAATCAGAGCAAACAAATTGAGCAGAGTATATAAAGGTTCAGATATAAAAAAAGCAACTACTATAGCCATGAAGGAACTCTTTATAGATATATATCTAAAACCAGGAGAAAGAATAAAAGGTATTGAAGATTTCCATGCAGAAACTAAAACACTCTTAACCCTTACACATCAGAATCTACCTAAATTTGAAGATTATTTCCATTATGAAGGCAGAAATTACATTATTATGGAATATATTGAAGGAGAAACCCTTAAATTTCTTATTGAAGGCAGTGATAATCTTCCCTCTTTAGGTATTATTCTGGACTGGGCTATGCAGATCTGTAATGTTTTAAATTACTTACATAAAAGGAAACCAAAACCAATTATTTTCAGGGGACTCTGCCCTGAAAATATTATGCTCGATAGTACAGGTAAAATTAAATTAATTGATTTCGGTCTTTCAAAATTATATGATCCCTATGAACAAACTCTCTCTGTAGCCAAAATAGCCAATCTATATTTTTCTCCTCCCGAACAATACAATGGTAAGACAGATACACGAAGTGACATATATTCTTTTGGAGCAACTCTCTATTATCTTCTGACAGGAGAATATCCAACAGATGCTGTAGACAGAATAATATCTGAAGATCCTTTTGATACTGAATTTATTAAGGATATACCTCAGGAGATATTATATACAGTCACAAAATCAACTGAACTGGAACCAGATGCAAGATTTCAAAGTATTTCAGAAATAATGGAAATACTGGAAAGTCTGCTCAAGTAATATGAATGAAATTCTCATAGCAGATAATGACATAGAGCTATTAAATCTTTATAAAGAATTATTTCACGAAGAAGATTTTAATATCAATATCTTTGAAGCAGGAATTTTCATAATAGTCAGTGAAAATAAACCTGATATAAAAACTCTCGTGACATATCATGCCCCATAAAGAAATGTTAACAAAATTTTTACATTTAAAAATAATTAAAAGGCTTATTTTCTGGTATAATATTTAATAGAATTTTTAAGGAGGAGGAATATATGAATAATATAGGTAATCAATTTATAATTTATGACCAGCCCAGGGTAGAACAGAAAAAAATAGAAAAACCTACTGCAGCTTCCCTTTCGGAAGTATGGGAAAAAGAAGCTACCAATATGTTAAAGTTTTATAAGGGTACTGATGCAAAATTTGCTCCTATTACCGATGAAAAAACTGTCGCCACTTCAAAAGAAACAGCAAGTAAAGCCGCAGAACAACCGTTACTGAAGGAAGGTAATACAATTCCTCAGAACCGTGCAGATGCCCTTTTGGAACAGAGAAACGGGAAAATACTTACAAAAGAACACATCTTAAAACCGGATCATCATCCCTTCTTACGTAAAGAATCAGTCAAAACCACTGATAAAACAGGTGTGGAAATACCCGGTGCTCCTAACTATCGAAATGTAAATGGCGTCCGTGGCACAGGTCTTCCTACTATTGAAGGTATCAGAGGGGTTTTAGATGAAGCAGGAGCAAAAGAAAAGAAAACCAGATGGGTTAATCTAAGAGAAGAACCTGTAATCTATATAGACGGTAAACCTCACAGTCTTCGTCTGAAGAACTCTCCCATAAAAAATCTTGTAAATGATAAAACTAATGCAAAAGATATAGAAGCACAGGAAAGAGAACTAAAAAAGGAAATTCTGGAGGAAGCAAAACGTAATGGAGGGAAATTGCTTATCCATGATGAAGATGAAAAGGGGAATATTATAACAAAGGAGATAAAAATTACTCCTGAATCACTTAAAACAACTGATGAAGTTTTTAAAGAACTGAAAAAAGAAGGCTACAAAGTAGAATATAACCGTGTTCCCATAACAGATGAAAGGCCACCTGAAAAGAAAGATTTTGATGCACTCACGAAATTACTAAAAGATGACGACCCGGATATGCCGGTAATCTTAAACTGTCATGCCGGCAAAGGCAGAACCACAACAGGTATGGTTATAGCAGATCTGTTAAATCATGCGAAAAGAGATAAATTCAATAAGTCCATTATCAGAAATAAAAGTGTAAGAAAAGAAATCCTGGAACAGGGTGACAAGGTAGAATCGAAGGAAAAAGCAGGTGAATTAAGGCAAATACTTACTCTTATAAAAACTCTTGAAGAATTTACTAAAGGAGACACCAGGAGGAGTCCCGAGGAAGTTGATAGAGCAATTGATGAGCTTACAGCAATTCTTCAGGATAAAGAACCAGGTAAGATAATAACCCCCGGTGAAAGTAAAATAAAAGCCGATGAAGCTATTGACAGAACCGGTCATGTACAGAATCTCCGTGAAGCATCTCTTAAGGAACTTGCAAAGGTAAGATACGGTTCTTCCGAAGAAAAAGAAAAATCTATGAACTATCTGAAGCGTTACTTTCTTTTGGTTTCTTACCAGGAATACCTGAAAGACGAAGGCCAGAATGGATTTAAGAAACCTTTCAGTGAATGGCTTGATAAAAATAAGGAATTCCAGGGTATCTTCGATAAAGTTAATTTTATGCTCGCCCTTGGGCCTTCCGGCGGTATGAAAGATACAGCCTTTGCATAAACCATAATAATGTGAGACGTGATTTTTCACGTCTCACATTTCACACTCTCAACAGCAGGCAGCACTTCCTAAAATTACCTTTATTCCTTTAGAATAAAACTTATCAACATAATCAATGAGTATTCCCCCGTAATAATCTGTTATTTTTACAACCTCCGGTGATATAAAAAATCTAAAACCTTCTTTCTCAAGAATTTCATCACTTTCCTTTAACTCATCCAGAGTCAATCCCATTCTGGGTCCTCCTCAACCAAAACCCTTAAAAATTAACCTGAAGTCTTTCCCCGGAGAATCTTCTTTCATTTCTTTTAACCTGTCTATAGCTGATTTTGTAATTGATAACATATCAATCTGCTCCTTTCCATATAACTTGTGATAAGTAATAGACAAAACCCGATTATTTTTCATTTTTCACTATTTATTTTGATGCAAAAAAATAGAAAAAGATTCTTTTGCCTGTCAAGGATTTGACAGGTCAAAAAAATTAACTTTATTAAAACGGCAATATTGAGCAATATGTAAAACAATAATAATAGTCCTATAGATATTTTCTATATAGTCATACTGATTTCCCTGGCAATTGCAAAAACTATAAAAATCAAACCTGAAGTAAAACTACATAATTCTATCATTGAAATTCCATTTAAAAACGAATTTTCTTTCATTAAATTCGATAAAGAGAAACAATCCTTTGCCCTTTCTCCTTTATACATAATTTATAAAATTTTCTAGCATATACTTTTTCCTTTTCACTCTAAAGGATTTTTTCTATTAAGAATAGAACTTTTATTTATGGAAAACTTGAAAATCAAATTATCACTTTTTCTAAATTATTTTGTATTTGCCATACTCCTGAACAGTGTGGGTACTGTAATACTTCAGGTTATCAACCAGTATCATGTAACTGAATCTTCGGCAAGTATTCTCGAAGCCTGTAAGGATCTTTCCATAGCAATATTTTCCTTTGGTATTGCATCTTTCCTGCCCCGTCTGGGATATAAAAAAGCCATGTTAATAGCCTTAACTATTGTCACATTAGCATGTATAGTAATGCCTCTTGCAGGCGGATTTACCATGACGAAAATACTTTTTATCTGTGTTGGTGTAAGTTTTGCTCTTATTAAAGTATCTGTTTATTCCACAGTCAGTCTTATTACAAAAGATTCCCAGGATCACGCAAGTTTTATGAGTACCTTAGAAGGTATTTTCCAGATAGGAGTATTAACAGGTTACTGGATATTCGGATTTTTCATGTCCCATAAAAGCATGTCCTGGCTTGATACTTACTGGATTCTCGCTGTAATGTCTTTCTGTGCCTTTATACTGTTGCTTACTACAACATTAGACGAAAGCTCTGTTAAAATAAAAAAAGCTACAATTGCTAAAGATTTCATAAATATGATAGGTCTTATAAGATTGCCTCTGGTACTGATCTTTATTTTTACAGCATTCCTTTATGTATTCATAGAACAGGGAATACAATCCTGGCTTCCCACTTTTAATAACAAAATATTATATCTTCCTGATGCCATGAGTGTGCAGGTTACAAGTATCCTGGCAGGGGCCATAGCTCTTGGAAGAATCTTCGGAGGATATATAATGAAAAAAGTCAGATGGCTTTATGTTCTGATAGGTTCACTCATAGGTTCTATAATTCTTGTAATACTGGTTCTTCCCCTTTCTACAGGAATTCAACAGGGGTCTGTGACAAGCTGGTTTAATGCACCTCCTGTAGCATTTATATTCCCCCTTATAGGTTTCTTTCTGGCTCCTATTTATCCGACTCTCTGTTCTACAGTCCTGAGTAAACTCCCAAAGGCAAATCAAAGTGCCATGTCAGGACTAATAGTAATTTTTTCCGCCCTTGGTGGAACTATTGGTTCCAGAATAACAGGCACCATGTTCGGTCTACTGGGAGGTATAAAAGCATTTTACTTTTCCCTGATCCCTATGGCACTCTTATTAATAATTATCTTCCCCTATAAAAAAATCCAGGATAAATTCATTATGGCAGAAGGTGAAAAATAATGCTTCAAATAAAAGGAGAACTCTTTGAAAAAGTTCAGCAAAAATATATATTCCCTGATTCAAAGACCTTTGTTGATAGTTACCCCATAAATAACCCGGAAGAAATATTAAAAAAATTCCAACAGAAAAAAGAAGATCCCTCTTTCAATCTTAAAAAATTCATAGAAGATAATTTTATTCTCCCCACTTCTGAAGAAAAAGAGCTAAAACACCCTGAAAACCTTTCCATGGAAGAACATATCACTTATTTATGGGATTATCTTTCACGGGAACCTGACAGAGAAATATCACCTTACAGTACATTTATACCTCTTCCCTGCTCCTATATAGTCCCGGGAGGAAGATTTCGAGAAATCTATTACTGGGATAGTTATTTTACTTCTGAAGGGCTTGCAGTATCAGGGAAACTGGATATGGTAGAAAATATGGTTAAAAATTTTTCCTTTCTGATTGATAAATACGGTCACATACCAAATGGAAATAGAATTTATTATTTGAGCCGGTCTCAACCTCCATTTTTTTGTTGTATCATGGAAATACTGTTTCGTTATAAGGGAATGGAGGCAGTATTACCATATTTATCAGCTCTGGAGAAAGAATACTTCTTCTGGATGGAAGGAGAAAGAAAAGTAATCCTTCATGAGGGGAGCATATTGAATCGCTACTGGGACGATAACTCAGTGGCAAGAGAGGAATCTTACAGAGAAGATATAGCTCTTTATAACAGTGTTGATAAAGAAAGAAAAAAAGAACTTTACAGAAACATAAGGGCAGCCTGTGAATCAGGGTGGGATTTTTCCTCAAGATGGTTTAAAGATTCTCATAATCTATCCACTGTTAGAACAACAGAAATCCTTCCTGTGGATTTGAATTCACTCCTTTATAATATGGAAATTAAATTGTCCCAATGGTTTTCAACTGATAAAATTAAATCCAATAAATATAAAGAAGCTTCGGAAAATAGAAAAAAAACAATGTATGAATATTTCTGGAATGAAGAGAAAGGATTTTTCTTTGATTACTGTTATACAGACAGAACCAGAACAGACATATGGTCTCTTGCAGGGACATATCCCATATTCTTTAAGATAGCTACAGAGGAACAGTCTGGAAAAGTGGTTGAAAACATTTCTAAAAAATTCCTTTACCCCGGAGGCCTTGTAACGACATTGAATGAAACAGGCCAGCAGTGGGATAAACCCAACGGATGGGCTCCTCTTCAGTGGATTGCAGTAAGAGGACTTAAAAATTACGGGTACAATTCTCTCGCTGAAGAAATAGCAAAACGCTTTATAAACCTTGCCCGGAAAGTTTTTGAAGAGACAGGTAAGATGATGGAAAAATATAATATATGTGATCTGTCACTGGAAGCCGGCGGAGGGGAATACCCCCTTCAGGATGGTTTTGGATGGACCAATGGGATAGTGATAGCTTTATTGAAAAGATTATCTTCCCGAAATTTTTGAACCATCCCCAGAAAGGGTGGTACACTTTAAATTGCCGAAAGTGGTACAGTTTAGAGTGTTTCTCAAAAAATTATTCCGAAATTCCACTCTTATTGTCAGTAATTTTTTTGCTTCTTTTTTATTTTCCTTTTCTTTACTCCAATTAACTAAATCTTCCGGACTTCCATATTTTTCCTCTGGTTTATTATATGGAGGGCCCCTTAAGAGATTTTTTTTCTTTTTCTTTCGTCTCATACTTAATTTATTTCTACACACATTATACCTATTTACGGAATTTTTTTATTAGAAACACTCTAGAAGAAATTAAAGAATTGATGAAAGACAGAGATTGACGACAAATTTAAACCTCAGCAATATACATATTTACTATGCCGAAAGTAAGTGACCTATACCGGACATGCTTAAAACCCTTATCAGTTATTATCTTACATAATTCTTCAGGAGTCATAAATTCTTGTATGGAAGAAGATAGATATCTGTAGGCCTTATAATTACCGGCAAAAATCGCTCCTATTAAAGGAAGAACAAAATTAAGATAAAATAAAAAGAAAGGTTTTATAAATATACCGGCAGGTCTTGCAAATTCAAGACTCAAACATAGCCCTCCCGGCTTTAAAACCCTTCTCATTTCGGCAAAGGCTTTATCCAGATTCTCTATATTCCTTAAAGCAAAGGCATTTGTAACCACATTAAAGCTCTGATCTTTAAAATTCAATTCTTCTCCGTTAGTGCAGGTAAAAAAGACAGGGATTTTATATTTCATGCTCTTTTTCTTTGCTATAAGAAGCATTTTGAAACAGAAATCAGAAGCTATAATCTTAACCTGT
>JAKJGF010000103.1 GCA_022704525.1 Bacillota bacterium
TTTGAAAAATGTATACTTTCCGGTGAAAAATGGTTTTCTCATAATAAAATAAATCTTTATCTTAACACAGAAGTTACTTCCATAGTGCCGGAGAAAAATGAAATTACCACAAAAGACGGCAGAGTTTTTGCCTATGACAGATTACTCATAGCAGTGGGAGCAAACTGCTTTGTTCCTCCTATTAAGGGAGTGGATTCTCCTAAAGTCTTTACAGTAAAAAATAAAGTCGATGCAGACACGATTATGTCCCTTGCCGAAAAATCCAAATCTGCCATACTTGTAGGGGGAGGTCTCCTGGGACTTGAAACAGGTAACAGTCTCCGGAAACTCGGATTAAAAGTAAGGGTAGTAGAATTTTTCCCGAGGCTTTTACCGAGACAACTGGATGTAGAAGGAGCAGACATTTTAGAAAAACAACTTACATCTATGGGATTTGAATTTTATCTGGGAAAGGTATCTGAAAACATTGACGGTTCTGCTGCTTCTATGAAACTCACTTTAAAGACGGGAGAAATCCTTGAAGGAGATATGATAATTATCTCTGCAGGCATAAGACCCGATCTTAAACTTGCTACAGAGGCAGGTATAAAGGTCAATAAGGGAATCCTTGTGGATAATTATATGAAAACCAGTGTGGATAATATTTATGCTTCAGGGGATGTTATAGAACATGATGGCAGGCTTTATGGGATCTGGCAACCTGCAAAAGAACAGGGTGAAATAGCAGGAGAAAATATGGTAAAGCCTGGTAGTAAAGAATATAAAGGTACTCTTTTATCACATAAATTAAAGGTAGTGGGAATCGATCTGCTTTCTATGGGAGATATAGATGGAGATGGCAAAATGAAAGTAGTTGTCCATAAAGATGAGAAAGCCTTTATTTATAAAAAAGCTGTTATTTCTTCCGATAAACTGATTGGATGTATAATGCTTGGAAATATTGAAGGAGAAAAACAGATTTCCAGAACAATTACAGAAGGTACATCCTTTGAAGAAGTAAAAAAATATTTCCACCTGTAAATTTTTTTGTGATAAAAGCTGAAAAATAGGATCCTAAAGCGTAATACGTGTACACCTGTCCCTGTCCGGGCTCTGGAGCAAAAGATATGCCGTCAAAGGAGAAAGTTATATAAATATAAAACTGTATGTTCTGTAATAACAGATTTTATTGTAACAGGATCATAGATTTTGCGTAAGACCTTGGACAGGGACAGGCTTGTGAGATGGATACTAACTTACCTGTTGCCGTACCAAATTATATATTCACAGAAAGAAATATTTTATATAATGTTAACAAAAAATTAACAAAAAGTATATTCACTTTAAAACTTTTTATGTTATTATAGCATTATAATTACTAAATTAGTATATTAAAACTAAGGAGGATATGAGAATGATTATAGGAGGAGCTTCAGGTACCACAAATACTTCTCTTCCATTTACTGGAATTAAGAATACTCAAACGAATCCCCTGGAAGTAAAAGATAGGATTTTACCAGGAGGTTGTTTGGGCGGAGATAATGATGTAGCAAAATTAGAACAGGAAATAGAAGCATTGAAACAAAAAATGTCTGAGAAAGGTGAAATAGCCAGGAAAGGTTATCTTTTATCAGTACTGGGAACCTTTGGTGTAAGTGTTGCCTGTATGGGTACGTTTTCTATTTATGCCAGACTTCCTCTTCTCGCTTTATCTACTGTATCTCTGGCTAAAGGTAGTCAGCTTATACATGATAAAGTTATGCACGATATCAAATAACGTCTTACTCTGCTTGAGTTAACATCAGGATAAATATAGAATTTACTTTTAAAAAGAACTCGGCGAGTTCTTTTTACTTTTGAGCTAATTGAAGAGCTACTTTTTTGAATCTTTTTTCTTTTTTTTGAATCCTATCTTTAGACGTCAATTATGAGGTGATATTTATGGATTTATTTATGAGTTGTTTTATACTTTCCCTGGGGCTATTACTGTGGTTTGGCTGCAATCTTTGTAAAAGTAGGAAAATATCTCTTACAATAAAAGAAATTGTTGAAATAGATGAAGAAAGAGGTGTTTAAATATTGCTATTAGAGGAAAATATCCTTATTGAAAAAAGTAAAAATGGTGATTTCGAAGCTTTTGAAACATTAATCAATACCTATGAAAAGCATGTATATAATATTGCCTGGAATATGCTCCGGAATACAGAAGATGCCGAAGAGGTTTTGCAGGAAACCTTTATTAAGGCCTACAGCAAATTGTATCAATTCGAAGGAAGAAGTAAATTTTCCACCTGGTTATACAGAATAGCCACAAATGAATCCCTTATGCTTTTAAGAAAAAGAAATCCTGTGCCTCATGTTTCACTCGATGAACCTTTAGATGATGGATACAGGGCAAAAATAAGGAGAGAACTCATTGACTGGCGTGAAAACCCTCAGGATATTTATCTAAAAAACGAACTACAAGAGAAAATAGATCATATAATCCTTACTCTCCCTGAAGATTATCGGACAGTTTTTGTTCTGAGAGATATACAGGGTATGTCTGGAGAAAAAGTAAGTGAAATTCTGGGTATTACCCTTGCTGCCGTAAAGGCAAGACTCCACAGAGCAAGGCTTTATGCACGAGAGGTCCTTAATAATTATTTCAAAGAAAGCAGGGTGAAATAATATGGAATGTAAAAAATTATTAGAAGAACTTTCAAATTATATTGACCACAATATTGATCCTGATGTCTGTGATGAAATAGAAAAACATATTGATGGATGTTCTCCCTGTCAGGTTTTTATTGAAACCTTAAGAGAAACTGTGAGGATATTTAAAGAAAATTGTCCTCAGAAAAATGTGCCAGAACATGTCAGAAAAAAACTCAGAGAGAGATTAAAAGAACAAAGAACTGGTATAGAAAAAAAATAAAAATCTATAAATAGTTATTACTAACTTGTTGATTATATAATTAAGAATGAGTAATTAGAGAACATATAAACAATAAGGAAATTTTAAGCATTACGAGATACATTTATCAGTTCTTTATCCTTTCTCCCTTTAATCAATAGACATAATAAGACCGAATTTCTGTATGCGATGGTTTCCCGTATCTGCTACATAAACATTTCCCTTACAATCAACTGCAACACCGCCGGGTCTGGTAAATTGGCCTTCTTCTATGCCGCGTTCTCCCCATCTGGCTATAAATTTTCCTGAAGGGTCAAATTTTTGTATACGATGGTTATCCCAGTCTGCTACATAAACATTACCAAGCCCATCTAATGATACGCCGAAGGGATTGCTTAATTTGCCTTCTTCTGAACCCTGACCTCCCCATTTTGTTATAAAATTTCCTTCCAGATCAAATTTATGAATAAAATGATTTTCCCAGTCTACCACATAAAGATACCCGCTGTTATCAATAGCAAGGCCTCGGGGGAATCTGAAGTGAAAATTTTCTCTTTCTCCTGAAACCCATCGGGTTATAAATTTGCCTTCAGAGGAAAATTTCTGTATAGCATGATTAAAGGTATCTGCTACATATATATTTCCGCTGTTATCAAGAGCAATGCCGAAGGGATTATTAAATTCTCCTTCTTTTGATCCTTTTATCCCCCATTTCATAATAAAAGCACCTTCAGAAGAAAATTTTTGTATTCGATTATTCAGTGTATCTGCCACATAAACATTTCCCGTATTATCTATAGTTACACGGAAAGGATTGTTAAACTGACCATCTTCTGTTCCATTACTGCCCCACAGGGTTATGAAATTACCATTACTATCATATTTTTTAATAGAATGGTTAAAGGTATCTGCTACATATATATTTTCGGAAAGATCTATACTGACTCCATAAGGATTATCAAATTGAGTGTCCCTGTCTCCTCTGGTGCCCCACTTTTTTATAAATATAAAGGTTTCGTGAGGCATAAGAGTAACCGGCAGCTCTGCTGATGGCACAGAAGGGAGTTCTTCTTTTTCAGTTACTCTCTCCTCTTCCAGAACAGGAGAAATTACTTCAGGAATGATTTCTTCTTTTTTAGTTTCTATAAGAGGAGTGAATATCTGAATACGCTGATTTTCAGTATCTGCCAAATAAATGTCTCCACTAAAATTTACTGCAATACCAAAAGGATTATTAAACATTCCATCTCCCGTTCCATTTAATCCCCATTTGGTTATGAAATTCCCCTTTTTATCAAATTTTTGAATACGATGGTTTTCAGTATCTGCTACATAAATATTTCCTTCTGAGTCCAGAGCAATCCCCTCGGGACACTGAAATTGTCCCGCTTCACTGCCTTCAGTGCCCCAGGTAGTTATGAAATTGCCATTACTATCAAACTTTTGAATACGATAATTAAGTGTATCTGCTACATACACATTTCCCTCTGGGTCTACTGTAATGCCGAAAGGATTATTAAAGTGACCCACATCATTCCCTTCAGAACCCCAGGTAGTTATGAAATTTCCTTGACCGTCAAACTTTTGAATACGGTGGTTTTCAGTATCTGCTACATACACATTTCCTTCAGGGTCTGCTGCAACACCGCCCGGTATTTTAAACTGTCCCTCCTTGTCTCCCTCAGAACCCCATTTTATTATAAAATTACCCTTACTATCAAATTTCTGGATACGATAATTATCACTGTCTGCCACATAGAGATTTCCCCATTTATCTACTGTAAGGCCGAAAGGATTACTGAACTCACCTTCTTCAGAACCACAGGTTCCCAGAACATTCAGGAAATTTCCTTCGTGATCAAATTTCTGAATACGATGATTAAAGGTATCACTCACATAAACATAACCTGACATATCCACAGCAATTCCATAGGGAAAATCAAATTGCCCTGTTTCGGTCCCTTCTTCTCCCCAGCTCTTTATAAATGTGTAGGTAGAAACAGAAGGCATAAAGACAATCGGTTTCTCTGAAGGAGCAGAAATAAAGGTAAATTTCTGGATACGATGGTTCAGGGTATCAGCAATATAGATATTTTCAGAAAAATCAACTGCAATGGCATAAGGTCTTTTAAATTCCCCCTCCTTTTTCCCTTCAGCACCAAATCTTCTTATAAAATTGCCATGACAATCAAATTTTTGAATATAATGATTATCTATGTCTGATAGATAAACATAGTTATTTGAATCTATGGCCAGTCCTCTGGAATTTATAAAGGGTCCTTTCTTTGTATTACCCCATGCAGTAATAAAATTACCTTCCCTGTCAAAGATCTGTATACGATGGTTTCCCCTGTCCAGGACATAAATCTCACCGGAAGAATTTACTCTTATACCTCCGGGAGAACTGAATTGTCCCGGTTCATTTCCATAACCGCCCCATTTAATTATAAAATTTCCGTCTATATCAAATTTCTGGATACGATGGTTTTCAGTGTCTGATACATATATATTTCCTTCCGAGTCTACATCTATGTTTTCAGGATAATTAAAATAACCAGTATCAATCCCTTTCTCTCCCCATTTTCTTATAAAACGGCCATTACTGTCAAACTTCTGGATACGATGATTTCCAAAGTCCACAACGTAGATATAACCATTTTTATCAGTTGAAATACCTTCAGGACAGATAAACTCTCCTTCACCACTACCGTAAGTACCCCATTGAGTTATAAAATTCCCCAGAAGATCAAATTTCTGTACCCTCTGTGTGGCGAAATCCGTTACATAAATATTTCCCTCCCGATCTATTGCAAGTCCACCGGGCCATATAAATTCACCATTACCAGTTCCATAATCGCCCCATGTACTTCTAAATTTATAAGTGTCTCCTTCCTGGAGGGTAGTTGCAGGAGGAGAAGTTATTTTAAAAACAGGAACTTTTTCTCTTTCCTTATCTATAAAGGGAATAAACTTCTGAACACGATGGTTTTCTGTATCTAAAACATAAACATCTCCAGATGTATTTACTGTCAGATCAGATGGCCCTTTAAACTGGCCATCACCGGATCCTTTCTCTCCCCATTTAGTTATAAAATTCCCTTCTCTGTCAAATTGCTGTATTCGATTATTATCAAAATCAGCTACATAAACACATCCTTCTATGTCTGTTGCAACAGCCTCAGGACCTTTAAATTGACCGTTGGCACTACCCTGTTCCCCCCATTTAGTTATAAAATTCCCTTCTCTGTCGAATTTCTGTATTCGATGATTTCTTGTATCTGCTACATAAATATTTCCACTGCTATCTACTGCAACATCACGGGGATAATTGAATTGTCCCTTACCATTACCCTGTCCTCCCCATTTAGTTATAAAATTGCCTTCCCTGTCAAATTTTTGTATTCGATGATTTCTTGTATCTACTACATAGATATTTCCCTCAGTATCCAGGGCAATTCTGGAAGGAAGGATAAATTGACCATCACTACTTCCCTGATTTCCCCATTTAGTTATAAAATTACCCCAGGAATCAAATTTCTGTATTCTGTGATTATGAGTATCTACTACATAAATATTTCCTGTTTTATCTGTTGTAACACCAAAAGGCAAATTAAATTGCCCATTACTGTTACCTTTTTTTCCCCATTTTGCCAGACATTCCCCTGAAGGATCAAATTTTTGTATACTGTCATTGTAAGTATCTGCTATATAAATATTTCCCATAGAATCTACTGTAATTCCACCGGGTCGATTAAACTGTCCATTACTCGCTCCCCGGGAACCCCATTTTGTCCCGACTAAATACTTGATACGAGTTTTCAGGTTTATTATCTCAGGGGAAGAAAGTAAGTCCAGTATTTCCCTCAAACTGGAGAATCTATCCTCAGAATCTCTGGAAAGAGCTTTCGTGACAATTTTCTCAAGTTCATCAGATATAGTGGGTATAATATTCTTTAATGGCTTATTTATTGATTCTATACCGGTAAGAAGATGGTACATTGTAGAACCTATAGCATAATATACATCAGATAATGTTTTTTTATCATTTATTTTTTCCGGATCTGTAAAATCAGAATGTAATAATATTGCTCTTCCATCTTTATTAAGTATAATATTGTCAGGTTTAATCTCTGCGTAGATAACCTTTTCTTTATAAAGATAATCCAGTGCTTCTAAAACCTGTCTGGACCATTCTACAACCTTATCCTCAGAAAAACCGGCTTTACTTTCTTTTTCCATTAATTTTTTAAGATCTTCTCCTTCTATAAATTCCATAACCAGATATTGTCTGTAAAAGAAAACAAAATAATCTACAATTTCAGGAAGAGACGAATGGGGTAATTTACTGAGGAGCTTTGCTCTATTAATGAAATATTCTGTTATTTTAGACTGATTTAAAAGATCTTCAAGTAATTCCTGGAGAGAGATACTTTCAACCGGTAATATATTACTTAAATCATTACCTTCTGTGAAATTCATAAGAAGATAATATTTATCTTCCCGGATAAAATATTCCATAAGGGCAGAGGGGTTTTCCAGTATAGATAGGAGAGTGGATTGTTCTTTAAAACAACGAGTTAAGTCTTTTAATCTCAGAGCTTTTTCATAAGGATTAAAAAATTCCTTTATTACACATATTCTTCCAAGTTTACTGTCTGAAGCCTTATAAACTGCTCCTTTATTATAAGATTTTATTAAATCAATAATTTCATAACGATTTTCTAAAATAATTCCCCTGGCGAGTGGTTTCCCTGGAGAAATAATTTCCTCCACTGCCATTCCACAGATACAGCAGAATTTAGCAAAAATCGGATTTTCACTCTGACAGTTCTGGCAGAAGTGTTTCATTAAAACTCATCTCCCTGGAATAGTGATGGATAATTGGTGAGAGGTGAAACGTGAGAGGTGAAACGTAATGACTGGACAGCTCACCACTGCTCACTGCTCACTCTCTTCACTTTTCACTCAGCACTTTTTCATACCATTCAATTGTTTTCTTTAAACCTTCCCTGAAATCTGTTTTCGCAACAAAACCAAACTCTTCCTTTGCTCTTGTTACGTCAAGACATCGCCTGGGTTGTCCATCTGGTCTGGATTTATCCCATAGGATCTCTCCTTTATAACCGGTCAACTCAGCAATTAAATATACTAGATCCTTTATTTTTATTTCTTTTCCCACTCCCAGATTGACAGGGTCAGATTTGTTATATCTTTCTGTAGCAAGAAGGATTCCTTCTGCTGCATCTTCAACATAGAGGAATTCTCTTGTTACTTCTCCTGTTCCCCATACAGTTATCTGTTTTTCACCTTTTTTTCTGGCATCAACCATTTTTTTTATTAAAGCAGGTATGACATGGGAATGTTCAGGATGAAAGTTATCTTTCGGGCCATATAAATTAACAGGTAATAAATATAATGCATTAAAACAAAATTGTTCTCTGTAAGCCTGACACTGGACCAGAAGCATTTTTTTTGCAATTCCATATGGAGCATTGGTCTCTTCAGGATAGCCATTCCAGAGATTTTCTTCTTTAAAAGGAACAGGTGTAAATTTGGGATAGGCACAGATTGTGCCCAGAGCTACAAATTTTTTTACTCCATGAATATATGATGCTTCAATTAATTGAATGCCCATCATGGCATTGTCGTAAAAAAGTGTGGCAGGGTATTTCTTATTAAAACCGATACCCCCCACAGAAGCTGCAAGGTGAATCACTATATCCATTTCACTTACAGCAGAAAGACAGTTTTCCCAGACTCTCAAATCACAATCTCTTATATAAGGAATTCTTATATTCTCTTCAGAAACACCTATTTCTATAAGTTTTTTATGAATAAAAGAACCAAGAAAACCGTCTCCTCCGGTTAATAATATTTTTTTATTCTTCCAAAAATTCATCAGTCACCACTCCACCATTTCGTAGAAAAAGTTTCTTTTATTATTTTATCTCCACCGCCAGGAGGTTTTAATCCTATAATTCTCATATCAGCATCTACCATAATTTGTGCCAGTTCTTTAAATTTTATCTTTGGCTCCCAATTAAGACATCTTTTTGCTTTATTAAAATCACCCAGTAATATCTCTGTTTCTGTAGGACGAAAGTATTTCGGATCTATTTCTACAAGAATTTTATTGGTTTTTCTATCCAGGCCTTTTTCCTTCAGCCCTTCGCCTTCCCATTTAATATCATAACCTGCATAATTAAAAGCTTCTTCTACAAATTCACGTATCCTGTGGGTTTCACCTGTGGCTATAATAAAATCATCAGCTTTATCCTGATTAAGCATAAGCCACATAGCCTCAACATATTCCGGTGCATATCCCCAGTCACGCTTTGAATTCAAATTTCCTAAAAATAATTTATCCTGTTTACCCGCATAGATTCTGGCTATAGCTCTTGTAATCTTTCTGGTTACAAAACGTTCACCCCTCCGGGGGGATTCATGGTTGAATAATATACCATTACAGGCATACATATTGTAGGCTTCTCTATAATTTACTGTTATCCAGTAAGCATAAAGTTTTGCACATGCATAGGGACTGCGAGGATAAAATTTATCCTCTTCATTTTGTGGAATTTCAGGAGCATTTCCGAAGAGTTCACTTGTTGAAGCCTGGTATACTCTGGTATTAATTCTGGCTTCTCTTATTGCATCAAGTAATCTTAAAGTTCCAAGAGCATCTACATTACCTGTATATTCCGGTAATTCAAAAGAGACCTTTACATGACTCTGAGCAGCCAGATTATATATCTCATCAGGATTTAAACTTTCAATTATTCTACTCAGGTTACTTGCATCAGTCATATCTCCATAATGAAGTTTAAGACGGACATCTTTTTCATGGAGATCTCTATAAATATGATCCAATCTTGCTGTATTAAAGCTTGAACTTCTCCGGATTATTCCATGCACTTCATATCCCCTGGAAAGAAGTAATTCTGCAAGATAAGATCCATCCTGCCCGGTTATTCCTGTAATTAAAGCCTTCTTCATAGATACTTCCTTTCTAATAGGCTTTTAGCTATGAGCCTTCAGTTATCAGCTTCTTTCTATAAGCTGACTGCTAATAGCTGACTGCTAAAATACAACTCTAAATCTTCTGGTCTTTCCGGTAATGCCTTTTAAAGCAATGCTTTCTAACTCTTCAAATTTTAAGTGGTAATCCTTTAATAGATTATAAGTCTGTTCTGAAACGAGTATTTCTCCTTTTGCCGCACAGGAACACAATCTGGCAGATAGATTGGTAGTATCTCCTATGGCAGCATATTGAAGAAAACTTTCATCACCGATGTTTCCTAAAAAAGCATTACCTGTATTTATACCAATACCTATTTCTATTGTTTCCATACCCCGACTTTTCCATTTTTGATTCAGTTCGGTAACTGCTTTCTGCATATCTATAGCAGCAAGAACTGCCTCTCTGGCATGATCTTCTGTTGATATTGGAGCTCCCCAGATGGCCATAAGAGCATCTCCAATATATTTTTCGAGGGTTCCATCTTTCCTGAAAACTATTTTTACCATGAGAGGAAAATATTCATTTAGCATATTCGCCACTTCTCTTGGGGTTTTCCTTGCTGATAGGGCTGTATAATTTCTAATATCGCTGAAAAGAACTGTTACAAACATTTCTTCACCGCCCTTACCTACAAATTCAGGCTTTTTAATAAGGGTATCAATAGTATTGGGCGAGAAAAATCTCTCAAAACGACTTTTTAATTTTGCATCATTCTCAATTTTTTGATGAAGAAGAGAATTTTCCACAGCAACAGCAGCCTGAGCACTAAAAGCTGTAACAAATTTTAAATCTTCTTCTGTAAATTTGTCAACAGGCCTCTGAGCATCAGCGTAAAGCACCCCTAAAAGATTATTCTGAGTTTTTAATGGAACACATACACATGTTCTTATACCCTGGACTTTAACACTCATAGAACTTTTGAATTCTTCATCGGTTAATGCATCTTTAACCAGTATACCTTCTTCTTCCAGCAATACTTTTTTTATTATACTCATACTGAAGACAGGTTCGTCTTCGTCATTTACATCATATTTTTTACGGAAAATTTTATATTTGAATACTGGCTCCAGGTCCGTAGTTATTTTTTTCTCTTCACCAAAATTTTTAGATAAAATCCAGATAGCTGCTCTATCAAGATCCATTATTTCAAAAAGTACAGCTAATATTTCTTCTATCTTAACTTCAATTTTCTCGGGCCGGCTGAGGGCATTAGTTACAGAAAGAAGGATTTCTAGTTTTTTTCTATCTCTTACCTGTTCTTCCATAGCAGATAGTTTTAGAGTGGATACCCATTTTGTTTTATCCTGAGTTAAAAAGTCTCTCAAACTTATTGTTGCAGGCATCATTATCTTTTTATCCACTATATGTGTTTGACCTTCTTTAATCTTTTTATCATCACTCTCTATCTTTTTAGTCTCAGGAGGATAAAATTGAATTTTATCTCCCGGTTTCAGAGCTGCCCTGGTAATACGTATATTATTTACGTAAGTTCCGGCCGTACTGTTTAAATCAACCAGATATATACCATCAGGAAGTATTTCTATTCTGGCATGATGACGTGATATTCTGGCATCATTTATTAATATATTGTTATTTTTATTTCTTCCTATACTGACAGAAGGTTGTGTCAGGACAAAAGAATTTCCTCTCAATAAACCTTCATAGCCGGTTAATTTATATATTTGCCTGTTACTCTCATCTTTTTCTACTGAAAATATAAACATAATTGACCATACACTCCCATTCCGCACCCCTAAAGTTAGAAAAAAACGGAATTAATTGTAGGATATAAAAAATAATTCTATGGAGTAGGATAAAACTCCTTTTTAGTTGAATAGAAATGGAAAATATATTAAGAGAAGTAATATTAGAATATTTTTTCAGGACAAGGATACAGAATTGTTGTCAGGTGAAAAAGTAGAGCCGAAAGTATTTAATGATGATAATGTAGGCCCTGTAATGGATCGTATATATGAATCTGGTACGATAAAAATATTCAGCGAAATAGCACTAAAAGCAATGAAAACATTTTCAATAGAGAGTCCCTATGTGCATTTTGATACAACCAGTATAACAGTATATGGAGATTATGAGTTATGCGCCAATGAAAAAGATTTAGATATTTAATATCAAGAAAGGGACTACTGGTAAATTTTATCAAAGGAGGTTGGATTTTTTATAAATTAAGTAGAAATATCAAAGTTTTTAAGATATTTTTGAATTAAACTTACTGATAAATTCAATTTTTAACTTTACTTTTTATCGAAAATAATAATATATTTTACTTATATTACTAATTAAACAATAAAATTACCTGCTTGAATGAAAATAGGGCGCGGAATGGGAGTTACAAGGGTTTCTTGCAATATAATAAATTATAAAAATTTCACCTCTTATAAACTATTAAAAGAACAATAAAATCAAGGCTTTTATGAAAATAACTGACTGAAATTATAGGGAATTTTTCAAGGCAAAAAACTGTTACTTAAAATTTTCTATTTCAGAAGAATATTAGATATCATCTCGAAAATTTACCTTTCAATCATTTTCTGAACTTGTAAAATTTAGTTGTTTATATACAATATTTTCAGCTTCATATTCTATCCGATTTATTATTTCTTCTTGATGATATTCTTCAGTATAGGCTTTTGAATCTATAGAAGGAATTGTTCCTTTTCGTTGACGTGTAAAAGTAAATTTTGATGAATTTTGAATGTTTCTTTCTTTTACATATTCTCTTAAAGTTTTTAAGTTTGGAAAATTACCATTTTCATCTGGCTCTTTAGATAATCTTTGATTGGCAATTTCTACATATTCTGGATTAATTTCTGCTCCACAAAAAAATCTATTAAAATTTTTGGCTACAACAGCTGTAGTTCCTACTCCCATAAACGGATCTAAAACGATATCTCCAGGAAGAGTTGTACATAATAATGCTCTTTCTACTATATCTTCTGGAAATTGAGTAGGATGTATAGTGTCTTCATCATGATTATGCCTTACGTTTCTGAATGCCCATACATCTCCAGGATTTTTACCAAGAGGATCACATGAAAATTGTCCTTTTTTATCACCTTTCCAGTATTTTTTGTTAGAATATTTTTGAGGAACCTTAATTGGTTCTAAAAAAAATTTATAGTTCATAGTTTTTGTAAACCATAATATAGTTTCATGCCTACCTGAAAATTTATTTTTAGCATGTACCCCATGAGGTCTAATCCAAATAATTCTATTTCGAGGAATCATATTTAAATCTTCAAGTATTGGAAAGAAACGATAATCTAATGGAAGGTTATACCCAGTATTAGATACAAAAGTCCCTACCTGCCAAAATAGAGAGCCCGTATCTTTAAGAACTCTGTAACATTCGGTCAATACATCTTTTTGCCAATTAAAATAATCTTCAAGTGATTTTCTATCGTTTTTAACTTTCCCTATATTATAAGGTGGCGAAGAAAAAACTAAATCAACTGAATTTTCAGATATTTGTTTTAATAATTCCATGCAATCTCCTTGATAAATAATGTCTAAAATATTGGATGGAATATTCTCTGGAGGAGAAATATTGTTATCTTCTTTATTACCTATATATTTTGATAAATCAAATAAATCTAATTGTTCCATAATTTTTAACCCCCGTGTAAGATACTTATAAGCATCATTATACTTAAATATCCTGAATCCTTCTTAATTTTAAATAAATTATTTTATAAATGATACTTATAGTCCGTAGACTTATTGTCATCAATATAAAAGAATCTTTAAAAGTGTAGGTGTTAATTTTGAATATTTGTGTTTATTTTGGAAAAAATTTAAAGCAATTAAGAAAACAAAAAAAATTAACTCAAGAAAAATTAGCTGAGTATGCTGGATTAGACCGTACTTATATAGGTGGCATAGAAAGAGGAGAACGTAATATTTCTCTGATTAATATAGAAAAAATAGCAAAAGCTTTAGATATTGAGATTTATGAGTTTTTTCAAAATAAAGATTTAATAAAAGATAAAGAGTAAAAAAATTGATAATAAAAATAAAAGATTTTAATAACGCAGAAGAAGTAATATCTAAAAATTTTGTTAAAGAATGGAATGAATTAAAGGAGGTACTTAAAAGCTCACCTCTACATTTAAAATCTTCTGAACAGAGGGGTAAAAAGGGAAATCTTGTATTTGATCCAGTAGGCTCGAATATGTTTATAAAAGAAGAACTTATAAAGAAAAATTGGATTTCTCCTATACCTATCCCTTCGGAATATAGTTGTTTAGGTATAGATATAGATTTTGGGAAAGTAGGAATTTTAATAGAGGTTCAATATTCTCATTATGCATTTCTTCTCAATAATACGTTACGTTCAGAATTATTTTATAAAATTAAATTTGAAATAGATAATAAACCTTTAAAATTAGCTGTTATTATTACTAAATCGAATATGTTTCCTTCTGCCAATAGTAGTCTTTATTACGAACAAGCTGTAGAACAATTGTCGGCTGTAGCTAATCATTCTATATTTAATATTCCTATAAGGCTTATTGGACTTTTTGAAAATAATGGGAATAATATACCAGCTTTATGGACAAAATATTTATCAAATACTTCCAGAAAAATCAAAGAACAAAAGGAAATTTCAGTTAATATATTTAATAATAAAATTCAAAAATCTATATAAACCATAATTTTAGATTTCTAAAATCCTCTTCGATGAAGGGATAAAAAAATAACAGGATAAAACCTGTATTTAGATTTGCTAACTATTAATAACTCCCATTCCGCACCCCTAAAGTTAGAAAAAACGGAATTAATTGTAGGATATAAAAAATAATTCTATGGAGTAGGATAAAACTTCTTTTTAGTTGAATAGAAATGGAAAATATATTAAGAGAAGTAACAAAGGAGGAATAATAATACGATATGGATATCCTGGATAACATAGAGAGTTATGAAGTATATCAATTACCGATTCTCAAATCTTAAGCAAACAAAATCGGTTTATTGGAAATAATAAATTCCTATGTAAAAAGCGAAATGGATGTATCCGCTGGACTTATCGTATTGGGTATGATACTGGATATTTTGTCAGGTAGAAATCCTTTTTATAAATTAGAATATTTTTTTCAGGACAAGGATACAGAGGAGTAATATATTAAATAGAGATGTTATATGGCGATAAATCGGGAAAAAAAGAGGGAGGAAAATAAAATGGCTCTTGAAACAGGAACTATACTGAATAATATCTATCGAGTGGTAAGGCTTCTCGGAAGCGGTGCTATGGGTAATGTATATCTCGTAGAGAGAATTGACGATGACAGAAGATTTGTAGTAAAGGAACTTATCTTTTCGGAAAGCTGTGGAATAGATGCAGATACGGCAAAGGAGATTTTTTTTCGTGAAGCGGAATTCATGGTTAAATTCAATCATCCCGGACTCCCACGGACTTATGGTATATTTACTGAGAAAGAATTGAATTATATTACCATGGATTATATAGAAGGGAAAACCCTTGAAGAAATCATCAATAAATCGGAAAAACCTATCACAGAAGAAAAAGCTATCAAATATACCTTAGAACTCTGTGAAATTCTGGATTATCTTCATAATGGTTTTAATGCCCCTGTAGTATACAGAGATTTAAAACCTTCCAATATAATAATAACACCTGATGAAAGGGTAAAACTCGTAGATTTCGGAATAGCCAGATTGTATAATCCTGATAAGAATACAGACACATTCAGCTACGGTTCTCCCGGTTATGCCGCGCCTGAACAGTACAGAGGACAGGGGCAGTCTTCACCTCAGTCTGACGTATATGGTCTCGGTGTTATATTATTTCAGATGGTCACCCTTTATGACCCTTCTGTGAAACCTTTTACTTTTCCGCCTGTGAAGACATTAAATAGGTCCGTAAAACCGGGCTTTGAGGACATTATAAGACATGCCATAGAAATGGAACCTTTAAAGAGATATATAAGTGTCAAAGATTTCAGAGAAAGTCTATTGAAATATACAGGTGCCGGTAAGATTTCTTCCGAGAAAACCGGTGAGTTATACCGGAGGGTAATTTATAAAATAGCAGGCCTTTTTATTCTTACCCTCTATGGAGTATTACTTCTGACCTCTATTATTGGAGTTCCATATGGTATTTCCGTGCCAGAGATATTATCTATACTTATTCTTATCACTTCCTTTATTACGTTCTTTCTCTGGAATATTATAAATTTGATAATTGATATAAAAAAGAGAGCAGTAAAATTTTCTTTAACCAGAATAATGATTTTACTGATTTTTGCCGGTCTCGTTATTTTAAATATTTATACATTTATAAACCCTATTTTAATTTTAAATATTTATAAATTTATAAACCCTCACTATCCATATGATAAAATTAATTATCTTCATAACAGTTTTTGTTTGATGCTATGGGGATTTATCATATGGGTTTTTATAAAATCCTATATGTATATATATTATTTTATGAGAAATTCTTCTGATACTGTGAGGATTATGTTTGTAATTCCTGTTATTTTATTATGGGCTAGTTATTTTTTTGGAATATTTTCAGAAGAACCATTTTCATTGGACAAGATCTTTCAACATTTAATGTTTATTATTATTGCAACTCTTTATTTACTGCCTTTTATATGGTTTTTATTTTATTTGATCTATTTATTCACTCACTGGATTTTATCTCTTTTAAATCCAGGAAAAGAGCCGGTAAAAAGTTTTCTTCTCCCTGCTGCTGGTATAGTTTTAGTTTATCACTCACTGTTTTTTATGACCCTGCCGGGTTTCCTCAAAGTGAGGGCAAGCGGGCATTTTGTCGGCTGTGAAAGTAACATAAAAAACATTGCCACAGCACTGGAGTTGTATGCTGCGGATAATATGGAAACCTATCCTCCTTCACTTGAATATCTTCTGAAAAACACGTCTCCATCAGGCACTAATTATATGAAAACCCTTCCGATATGTCCTGCGTCTTGCCTGAAATACGGCTACAAATACGGCTACATTGTTGATACTAATTCGAATAATTTTACCATATGGTGCAGTGGAGTGAACTCTCATTGTAATGCAGGAGTGGATAATGGGTATCCTCAGTATGCGCCGGCTCAGGGAATGAGAATAAAATAGAAGAGCGGTTGTATTATCATAAAGGAGGGCCTGGAAAAGATGGGACGAGGAAAATAAAAGACCGGAAATATGTTCTTAAGGGTCAAATAGTGGAAAAGAAAGAGGTCCTTAGTACCGCAACAGGTAAAAAAGTATCCAAAAAACATATACACCTGTCCCTGCCCGGG
>JAKJGF010000333.1 GCA_022704525.1 Bacillota bacterium
GATTTGATGCCGATCTTTACAGAAATTGTAAATATTGATGAACTTGAAGAAGCTGTTATTACTAATTTAAAGTATTTCTTTGATAATCCACAAGAGGTGATGTCAATTTGTAATATTTAGGACAAGATTTTTTAGAATTACTCTAGCTACATCCTTTTGTTTGATTCCCACTTGCAGTAACTTGATTTTAAGGTCTATTGTCTTTTTATTCATAATATGTTATCCTTTAATTAAATAAGTTTAGTTTTTTATATAATATCGTAATTACGATAAAATGTCAAGTATTTTTTCGCAATTACGAAGAGAGGTGTAAAATGCTAGGGAATCGCTTAAAGGATTTTAGGAAGAGTTATAAAATCACACAGCAAGGATTAGCTGAAAGATTAAATACTTCTTCCGGGTATATTAGTGAAATAGAATCCGGCAAAACCATGCCTGGTGGAAATTTCCTAATATCGTTAAAACGAGAATTTAATATTAATTCTAACTGGCTTTTAACTGGCGAAGGCGATATGTTCCTGGAAGACAAAAATAAAGCATCTCAAATAGAAGACCTCAACTTAATACCGGAAATAAAAGAAATAATAGAAGACTTAAAACAAGCAACAAATAAAATAACAGACCTCAACAAACTCATAACTACCCCTTCACCTGGCCAGGCTTCCGTTTCGGAGAAGCCTCTAATGGTCTGTGAAGAGATAGCCCCATATATCAGCCAGGCGGCGGATGATTATAATCCATCTTATTACTCTCTTGTGGATGGGGAAGCTGCCTGCGGCATACCCTCCACCCTGGCAGAGGATCAGATTATAGATCAGATCCCCATGCCTTCCTGTTTTAATATAAAGGCAGATTTTGTAATAAAAACCAGAGGAGAATCTATGGTTGAGTATGGCATAACTCCCGGTATGCTGTGCTTTATTCAGAAGAAGCCTTATGCGGATAATGGTGATATTGTATTACTGGCGGTTCACGATGCCGGGACAGTGCAGCCGGTTCTTAAGAAGGCAAAAACCCTTGCCAACGGAATAGTATTCCAGAATGGCAAAGGAGAGATTATGGAGCCAGGGGAGAATGTGGAAATTATAGGAGTGGTGACCTTCTGGATGTCCGATATTCGAGAGAGGCCATAAGGGTTAATTTTAGAGAGGGGGAATGCTGGGAGTGAATAATGTATTTAAGAGGTGTTTAAAGAGGGTTTAAAATAAAAAAAGGCAGCGGAAGTAACGCAGCCCTGAGTGCTATCTCAATATCTTGAGAGGATTCTTTTCACCTCTCTTTTATTGGACTTTTAAGTTATATATATATTATACAGAAGAAATAAGGGTAAATCTATTAAGATTTCTTAATAGTAAGGGCTTGAAAAGTTTTTAAAAAATCTTTAAAAAATTAAAAACTTCTTAAGTCTTTATTTTTTAAAATGGCATAAATATTAGCTTTTTATTTTTTAAGGATTTTTAAAAGATTTTAAAGAGTTGTATTTTGCATGGCAAAAACCTTTATGCTGCGACAATTTAAAAGATTTAAAAATTTTAAAAAGTCATTTTTAAAAATCGCTCCTGCTGGGAAAATTCAAGACAAAAAAGAAGATTTTCTCTGTAGGCGGTAAAAAGTCTCAAACCAGAGGAAGGAATCCGGTAAGAAAACGGTAAAAGCGGAAAAAAGTCTCAAACCAGGGACACAGCATGGAAACATAGACACCACAAGACCAAAACCCAGATCAGAACACTAACCTGAGAGTATCAAACTACCTAATAAACTATAACAAAAGAAAAAAAATCTCTTAAGGGGCCTTCCATATAATAAACCAGAGGAAAAATATGGAAGTCCGGAAGATTTAGTTAATTGGAGTAAAGAAAAATGAAATTTCAAATGAAGATGAACTTCAGGAAATTATAATCAATAATTTGCAAACCTTTTTTCATAATCCAAACCTGGTAAAATCTATATGTGGAATTTCAGAATAATTTTTTGAGAAACACTCTAAAAAGGAAGGGTCGCATCTTGATGATAAAACAATCGAATGGTTGCTAAAAATAGAAAAAGATAGTATAATAAGAAAAGATATAAATAATCAGCCAGAAGTAGAAATGGGGTTAATTAGATGGATACCAAGTCAGAACTAGAAAAAAATAGATTAGCCAAAGGGCTGGCTTATAAGCTTCAAAACCTCATTCGCCATTTCTATCAAACAGAGGCAACTAAAGAAGATTGGGAAATGCTCTGGAATATTTATTATACAATAATTAAATTAAAGCCAGAATATAGTTTTCTTAGTCATGATCTTCATACCATTAAAGGTCATATCCCTCCTCCCGGCGTAACAATATAACACTTCCTTAATAATCCTCTACTATAGATTCCTTACTCTTGCCTCTTATTCGTATAACAGGCTTGTTTTTACTCTGTTTCCCGAAGTAAATACAGGTGAAGTAATAAAAAAATTGCACGGTTTATCTGTACCATCAATAAACCTTTCTTTTGAGTTGAGTAAAGCTCTTCTGGACCTGTCGGTTAGAGACAGAATTTATTATCTCCAGGAGAAATTACAGGAAATTATCTCTTCAAGAGGAGAAGATAAGTTATTCCTGTACCACATAGAGATACTTTTTGAACCATCTCTGGAAAGTAATCCTATGTCTCTTCTTGAAAAGTTCTCTCGCATGAAAACCCTGCTGGTGCAGTGGCCGGGAGAGTATGACGGACAATTTCTTATGTACGGTACAGATGGTTCCAGAGACTATACAAAATATAAATATTCAGCAGAAATGGTTCTCATAAATCCATAAAAGGAGGTTAGTTATGTTATATAGAGATCTTGTTGATTTTGAAAAGATTGTTGATGTTATTCAATTAAAACAGGCTGATAATAGAAAAGCGGCTGAAGAGCTGGTAAAGACCTATGTTATTTCAGAGGGAATGGCTGAGAAGTTAGTAAAAGACATATTTCCAAATTTAAAACTTGATAATCCAAATAATAAAGGTCTTCTTATTCTTGGTAATTATGGTACAGGTAAGTCCCATCTTATGTCTGTTATTTCTTCTGTAGCTGAAGATAAACATTTTCTGCAGTTTTTAAAATCTTCTTCTGTGAAGGATGGGGCATCTGAAATTTCAGGCCATTTTAAAGTTATAAGAGAAGAAATAGGAAGCACAAGGAAGAATTTCCGTGATTTTATCTGTGATACTCTTACAAAAAAATTTGAGAATCTGGATGTTAATTATTCATTTCCAGCATATGAGAAAGTAAATAATCATAAGGATCTTTTTATGGAGATGATGAGCTGCTTTGAAGAAAAATATCCTGAGAAAGGACTTCTTTTAATTGTGGATGAGCTGCTTGATTATCTCAGAAGCAGAAAGGAGCAGGAACTTATACTGGATTTGAATTTCTTGAGAGAGCTGGGGGAAATATCTTCTATAACAAAGTTCCGCTTTATAGGAGGTATTCAGGAAGCACTTTTTGAGAATCCTCGCTTCAGTTTTGCTGCAAACAGTCTTGGAAGAGTGAAAGACAGGTTTTTACAGATAAGGATTGTAAGAGAAGATATTGAATATGTTATTTCTGAGAGATTACTTAAAAAAACAGATGAACAGAAAAGGATAATAGAAGATCATCTGGGTAAATTTATTATCTGTTATGAAAACCTTCATAAAGATATGAAGCGTTTTGTATCCCTTTTCCCTGTCCATCCTTCTTTTGTGGAAACTTTTGAAAGAATATATATAGCAGAAAAAAGAGAAATATTAAAAACCCTTACAAAAGAGATGGAAGACCTTATGAACAAAAAATTGCCTGATGAAGAAACAGGTGTTATTTCTTATGATTCTTACTGGAAGCAT
>JAKJGF010000104.1 GCA_022704525.1 Bacillota bacterium
TCTGCTATGTCCTCCCACTAAAATAGCTCCTGCTGTAGTATCGTATTTTTTCAAAAAACCACCTTCTTAAAAGTAATTCAGGTAGAGACAGATGTCTCTACCTGAATTATAGATTCTTCCAGATTTTCAGGGTCTTGCCTGTCTTAAAATTTTTGATACAGGTTCCTTGCCATCTGCCACTTTTTCGATTTTTATGGCACAGGCTTTATATTCTGCTGTTTCCGTAACAGGATCGAATGCATCAATTGTAAGAACATTGGCACAGGCCTCAATAAAATGAAAGCTACACCAGCAGACACCGGGAGCAGAGCGCTCAGTAACCCAGGCCTTCACAGTAATCTCTCCGCGTCTGCTGCTGGCTTTAACCATATCTCCTGATTTAATACCAAGTTCTGCCGCGTCATCGGGATTTATCTCAATCAATTCTTCCGTGAATAAACTCTCCAATCCCTTTGAACGACGGGTCTGAGTGGCACTGTGGTAATGCCAGAGACGCCTTCCTGTAGAAAGAATAAGAGGATACTCACTATCCGGCTGTTCAAAGGGCGGTATGTAATCTGTCCTGTGGAAAAGCCCTTTACCCCTGGTAAATCTGCCGGAAGTGTGAAGGAATGGAGTTCCCGGATGCTCTACAGTCGGACATGGCCACTGTAAGCCCTGATTTTCTATTCTTTCATAGGTAATACCGGCACAGCTTGTCGCTGACTTACGCATATCTTCCCAGACTGCTTCAGAGGAAGTAAAGCCGAGATCATAGCCGTTTATTCTTCTGGCTAATTCCTGAAGAACCCACCATTGAGGTCGGGATTCGCCGGCAGGTTTAAGGAGTTTCCGAACCATCTGAACCCTTCTTTCAGTATTGGTAAAAGTACCGTCTACCTCACCCCAGGCACAGTCGGGAAAAATAACATCTGCATATTCAGTGGTAATATTAGGAAATATGTCACTGCATACAAAGAATTCAAGAGCTTCTATTTCTTTGATTGTATGAGCCATATGGGGGTCAGTCTGTATTGCATTATCACCGATACAATACAGAATTTTAGTACCTCCGTCCAGAGCCTTTCGCAACATAGTAGGCTTTTTATATCCAGGTCTGTCAGGCAGGTCTGAAACACCCCAGGCCTTCTCCATTTTTTCCTTAACCTGAGGATTATCCACTGCCTGGTAATTATGATAGACATTCGGCAGGGCGCCCATATCACAGGCCCCCTGAACATTATTCTGTCCTCTTAGAGGGTTGAGGCCTGCTGCATAAAAACCTATATTGCCAAGGGCCATTTGAAGATTTGCAAGGGTTTTGACATTGTCTGTGCCACAGATATGTTCCGTAATGCCCAGAGTATAACAAACACTTACATGTTCGGCTTCACCCAGTATTCTGGCTACTTTCTTTATCATTTCTACAGGAACACCGGAAATCTCAGAAGCTTTCTCTGCCGTATAAGGTTCTACCCATTTTCGAATATCCTCCGGATTTTCTGTATGTTCCTTCATATATTCTCTGTCTTCCAGACCATTTTTAAATATCTCATTGAGCAAACCATTTATATAAGCAATATCACTGCCCACTTTCTGCTGGACATGAATGGTTGCCCATTTTACAAGATCAATCTTACGGGGATCATTGACTATAAGAATTGCTCCTTTTTTAACAGCTCTCTTTATATAATAGGATATAACCGGATGAGCCTCTGTAGTATTGGAGCCTATTACAAAAATCACTTTTGCGTCTTCCAGTTCCCTAACAGAATTGGTCATTGCACCGCTTCCGAAACTTGCCGCCAGACCGGCGACTGTGGGAGCGTGTCATGTACGGGCACAGTGATCAACATTATTAGTTTTGATCACCGCGCGGGTAAACTTCATTATTGCATAATTGGACTCATTTGTAATTCTGCCTGAACCAAAGGCTGAGAATACATCAGGTCCATCGCGTTTAATGATAGTTTTAATCCTTTCTGCTGTATAATCAATGGCTTCATCCCACGAAACCCTTACATGTTTACCATCTTTTTTAATCATAGGATATTTTAATCTATCAGGATGAGATACAAACTCATAACCATAACGGCCTTTAACACAGAGCATACCGTCATTGGGAGGAACTTCCCTGCCTGTTATTTTTACTATATGGTTTTTCTTTTTATCTACATAGGCAGTCAACTGACAGCCCACACCGCAATAAGGACAGGTTGTATTTATTTTCTCCAGTTCCCATGTCCTTCCCTTACCTATGGATTTCTTATCTATAATTGCCCCTACAGGACATAATTGAGAACACTCACCACATTGAACACATTGGGAATCTCCCATGGGAAGGTCATTATCACATATAACTTTAACATCCCTGCCACGATAGCCGAAATCTAAAACTTCATTCACCACAACGGAATTACAGGCATCAATACACCTGCCGCAATGAATACATTTATTGGGATCACGGCGTATCATCTCACCTGAATCATCATAATCTTCCTTGAGACTATCTACCTGGAAAGCAGGAACTTCAATACCGAGATGATAACAGGCCTGTTGTAATTCACATTCACCATTGGCCTCACAGGACAGGCAGTTATGATGTCCATCTGCTAAAAGCAAATTAATAAAAAGTTTTTGGGCTTCTATTATCTCTTCCGTATGAGTTTTTACTTCCATATCCTCTTTAGCAGGTAAAGAACAGGATGTTTGAAGCCCTCTCATACCTTCCACTTCTACAAGACAGACACGACACCGGCCTGCAGGGCCGGTTTTTCTATGATAGCAGAGAGAGGGAATATAAATATCATTTTCTCTTGCCACCTGAAGAACTGTTTTGCCTTCTTCAAAGAAAACCTCCCTCTCGTCTATTATCATTTTTTTTAATTCCATGACAATCCTCCTTATTTAATTATAAGCCCGGGAACGACATTATATTAACTCGTGACGCGTAACGCGAGGACAGAGACCATTAATAAATTTTCATTCCTTAATGCTTAATATAATCATCAAATTTAAACAATTCCCCGTTTCATTTTATCTGACATGTTTATTCACCAGTTTAATAAGAGTCTCAGGTTTCAGTGGTTTTTCATAAACACCTTTGATATTAGAAAATTTTTCATCTGAAGCATAGCTTTCAAGCAAATTATCAGGTTTTCTTATACCTGTCATCATAATAACAGGTATATCTGCAGTCAATTTCTCATTTTTTAATTTAACCGCTCCGTCAAGTCCGTCACTGTCGTGAGTCATCATAACATCGAGGAGAATGAGAGAAGGCTGTTCTTTTTTTGCCATCTCAAAGCCCTCGGCACTGGAAGGAGCGGATAAAAATTCATAACCTTTGGCTTCAAGCAGTATTTTTACTGATTCAACCAGTTCGTCATCATCATCGATCATTAGAATTTTCTTGGACATAAAATTACCTCCTTATAAATTATCGTGACACGTGAAAGAACACTATGTTCAATTACTTACCAGTGCATCAAATTCATCTCTGAATTTAAGTATCATTGCTTCAACCGGTATAGAAAAAGCGTCACCTGTGGGACAGATGGTACGGCCTTTAATATTACGGCACAGTTTTAATACAAGTTCAATATCTTCCTCTGTTCCATTCTTATGAAGGATCTTTTTAAGCAGTTCTTTTATAGTATGAGATCCTTTACGGCATGGCACACACTGTCCGCAGGACTCATGAGCATAAAAACCTATTGTCCGCAAAGTCAATTCAGGTATTGATACAGTATCATTTATTACCATAATACCACCGGAACCGAGCATGGTTCCCGCTTTAAGACATGAGTCATAATCCATTTTCAATCCTTTGATTTCATCTGCCCTGAGTATGGGAACAGAAAGGCCTCCTACTATAACGGCTTTCAGTTTACCCTTTACCCCTCCTGCCGCATCAAGGATCTTTTCCAGAGGAGTTCCAAGAGGAAACTCATACATACCGGGTCTGTTTACATGGCCGCTCACACCGTAGAGCTTGGGGCCAAAATTACCTGTAGTGCCTATTTTTCTGAATTCTTCCACACCATGTTCTATAATAAAAGGTACTGTTGCAAGTGTTTCCACATTATTAATAATTGTAGGGCAATTATAAAGGCCTTTATTTGCAGGAAAAGGCGGTTTTTCCCTGGGATAGCCCCTTTTACCTTCCAGACTTTCCAATAAAGCTGTTTCATCACCGCATACATAGGAACCGGCTCCTTTATGAACCACAATATCCGTATATTTAAGATGTCCTTCATCTTCTGCTTCTTTCACCGCTTTTTCAAGGATTTCCGCAATCCAGCGAAATTCTCCTCTGATATATATAAAAGCTTTCTTTGCACCTATGGCATAGGCACTTATGGCAATGCCTTCGATAAGCAGATGGGGGTCATATTCCATAATCTGTCTATCCTTGAACGTTCCCGGCTCACCTTCGTCTGCATTACAGATAAGATATACAGGACGATCATCATTTTTCGGAAGAAATCCCCATTTCAATCCTGCAGGAAAACCAGCTCCTCCTCTTCCTCTGAGCATGGCTTCTTTAACAGCGGCAATAATATCAGAAGGTTTCATGGACAGAGCCTTCTCCAGAGTTTTATATCCGCCGTTTGATTTATAAGTTTTTATACTCCTGGAATTTTCTTTTCCCCGGTTTTTGAGGAGTATATTACATTCAGTACTATAATAAGAGGTCTTATCCGGTTCCGGCATAATACCTTTACGAAGACTATCGATTAACATGTCCGTTTTCTCTAAAGTCATATTTTCATAATAAATATCATTTACCTGAATGACAGGACATGTGCCGCATGAGCCAAGGTCCTGAACTTCAGTAAGTGTAAAAAGTTCGTCTGCAGTAGTCTGTCCTGACTTTATACCAAGTTTTTTTTCAAGATGCTTCAAAATTTCATCGGCACCTGTTAAAAAACCGGGTATATTCGTATCAACCTGAAGATGATATTTACCGACAGGTTTCACATTAAACATGGTATAGTATGTGGCCACACCATAGGCTCTGCTCTCTGTAGTTCCCAGATAATGAGCCACTTCCCTTATATCTTCGGAAGAAAGATTATTATTCTTTTCCCTCTGAAGAATATCCAGAGCGGGTATAATGGCAGATTTTTTATCAGGATACCGTGCAGAAATTGCTTCAATTTTATCTTTTATATGATTTTGCATATATGATCTCCTTTTTTATATTATATCATTTTACTTTATTTAATTCTATTATTTTTCTGAAAACTCCTTCTAAAAAAACTATAAAAGATATTTTGCTACTATTCAAATAGTTGTTTATCAAAAATAAAATTATTTCAACCAGTATTATTAAGAACAGAAATAAAAGGATGACCTGAAAAGGTGTCTATATTTTATATATTTATAACCCTATACCTCTTTATAATACTCACCTGATCGTTCATACTGTATATATGTTTTTGATTACTGACTCATTAAGAATAAAATTTTTATTGCTTTTTGTCAAGAACTTTATTATAATTTATATGCTATCTGAATAGTAACGAAATATGATATACAGAAAAAGAAGCAATTCAGTCTATAATATCACAGAAGGGGCACTATTAAAGAATATAAATTTTTAAAGAAGTGATTATGATTACATCTGATGAAGCTTTAAAAAAACTGATTACAGGTAATAAAAGGTTTGCAGAAAGAAATATGCAGCATCCGAACCAGACAGAAGAAAGGCAGAATGAGATAATCGCCGGCCAGAAGCCTTTTGCCATTATTCTGAGCTGTTCCGATTCCAGAATACCTCCGGAAATTGTTTTTGATCAGGGTCTGGGAGATTTATTTGTCATAAGAGTGGCAGGAAATATTCTCGATAATATAATAAAAGGAAGTATAGAATATGCAGTGGATCATCTCAAGGTAAAACTAGTCATGGTACTTGGACACAGTAACTGTGGAGCTCTCAAGGCAGCCATTTCAGGAGGTAGGGTTTCTATGAATATCAGCCAAATAATCGACTCACTCCTTCCTTCTGTGACAAAAGCCAGGGAATTAAAAGGTGATATACATGAAAACGCAACAAAACTTAATATTCTGAGAGCTGTAGAACAATTAATGGCATCTCCTCCTGTACTGGATACACTGGTAAAGAAAGGCCAGCTTAAAATTGTAGGAGCTTATTATAATCTGGAAACAGGTCTTGTGGAAATACTCAAACATATATAAAGGGCAGCTTTACAGCCGCCCTTTATATTGAAAAAATCCTATTTAGCTTTTTCAGGTTTCTTATAAATCAATGCATCAAGAAAACCAACTATAAGAAGTCCTGCTGCCACATAAAGAGCCACGGGTTTAAGTGCAGGAAAAAACGAGAGGACCAACAATTCCTGCAAGCCCCCAGGCAGTAAGCATAATACCGTAAATTTTTGCAATATTGGCAGGGCCAAATCCATCTGCTGCAAAAGCAGGCATAGTGGCAAAACCTCCACCGTAACATGCAAGAAGATAACATGCTACAATTGTAAAGATCGTCGGATCCGCAATTTTAGGAAGAATAATATAAAGAATTGCCTGACTGATAAACATGATTAGAAAAACATTTTTTCTTCCTATTGCATCAGATAGCCATGCCCAGAAGAGTCTCCCAAGGCCATTGAAGATTGATGCAATGGCCACAATACCTCCCCCTGCCACAGCAAGAGCTTTCTCGTCTGTTATTGTTTTTTTCAATATCTCCTGTGCCATAGGAGAAAGCTGTGATAATAGACCAAGGCCTGCGGAAATATTAAGGAAAAGCATACCCCAGAGCATAAACCACTGAGGTGTTCTAAAAGCTTCTTCAAAGGTAAAGGAATCTGCGGCAGATGTGCCTTTGGCTGCTGATGGAGTAAAACCGGCCGGAAGCCATCCTGCAGGAGGATTTTTAAATAACTGGGCAGAAGCCGTTACTAAAACCAGGAATATAGCACCCCATATATAAAAAGTATTGGCCACACCCATAGAATTAATCATGTCGGGAGCAATTTTACCCATAAAAAAGGCACCCATACCAAATCCCATTACTGCAAGACCTGTAACGAGACCTCTCTTATCGGGAAACCATTTTATTAAAGTTGCTATTGGAGTTATATATCCAAATCCATTTCCCAGACCTCCGATAAAACCAAAACCTATATAGAGAAGAATTAAGTTTCCTGTCTGATCTGCAAGGCCTGCAAGGAGTGTTCCAATTCCAAAGAGTATACCTCCTATGGTAGCAACGAATCTTGGCCCCTTCATGTTCATAAGGGTTCCGCCGAAAGCGGCTGCCAGACCGATCATACCGATACAGATCATAAAGGCCGCCTGAGTGGCAGGTTCAGTCCACCCGTGTGCAGTAATCAAAGGCTTTTTAAACACAGACCAGGCATAAACAGTTCCCAGACAGAGCTGCATAATAACAGCGGCTATTGCTATTAACCAGCGTTTACTTTCTAAATTCTCATTATTACTCATAATAAAACCTCCTAAAATTTGACCTCAAGTCTTGTCATAAGTTTGTTTGCATGATAGTCCCAGTTATTATCTATCGGCCTTGTATCATCTGTAACAGAATAAAATTTATAATCCACTATCCAGGATACTGTGTTACTGAAGGCATATTGAGTGGAAACACCTGGTATAATCTGAGATTCATCTATATTTCCACCATTATCTTTTACACCTTTTGCTTTATAATATTCTAAATTACCCTGAAGGGAAAATTTATCTGTAATATCATATGTAACCCCTGTATTAATAAAATGATAGGAAAAATCGGTTTTGTCATTTGATACTCTTCCTACTGTTGCTATGGGATAATCCCTCTGGAAATTTTCATAATCGTACATAGCCCAGATATGTGTTTTATCACCGAATTTATATCTGCCTCCTACTCTTATGAATATTTCACTTCCTTTACTGTCTGAAGCATATCTGAATATAGAATCCTGATTACCATAACCGTTTACTCTGGTAAGTCCTGTTACAGGATCTATATTAAAGGTATTTTCATTCAGGGTATTTCTTGTGGGTTCTATCTGTTTTAAATAACTGAAATCACCGTAGACTGATCCATTATCGAAATTATAGGTTAAGCCTCCGTCAAATCCCAGTCTGTTGGACCTGAATTTTCCAAATCTCACAGCATTACCCCATCTTTGACCGTACTTCCAATCCCATCCGACATGATAGCCGTCTGCATAGGCCCTGAGCCATGTTTGATGATAGGAGAAGGGATCATAATTGGGAGATGTATAATCAAATTCTCCATAGAACTGCAACTTATCTATTGTAGCCTGTCCTCCTATATTAAAGAGGTAGCCTTTACCGTTTTGATTTGAAGGGTCACGAAGATTTATGTCAAATCTTGTGCCTCCAAATTCCCCGTATACCTTAATCTTTTCATTTATATTATAATGACCTTTAAATCCATAATAGATTGTTTCTCTGGGTTCCTGAAAATAAGAAAGAGAAGTAGCACCGGGATTACTGGCAAAACTATCGAATATTCTTAAAAGAGCTCCTTCTATATGAAAGGTTTTCTCATAATCATAACCCATCCAGAGACCATAGAGGTAATTATTATAAAGACCAGGTGATGGTGTGCCATTTGTAAGAACTCTCACAGGATCATCTAGAGGGGTTCCCAGACTATATATACTGTGGTCATTTAATCCTCTGAAGACATTGGAGTTTTGAGCCATAAAGAATTCCATATCCACTGTCTTATATAATTTACCTGTTATATTTATACCTTCTAGAGGAAAAACATCTCTTCCGCCAAGACCAATAATACTTCTCTGGCCATAAAAGAGATTCTTAGATACCTTATTTAAATTATATTCTCCGAATTTAATCGTAAAATCCCAGTCCTCCACATCAGAATCCACCCAGAGTGTTCCCATATTGGCCTGGAAATTCTGATTCCATATCTCGTAAATCCCGGTGGTATTATAAGGTACCATTGGTCCCCAGCATTCTATAAGTCTTTCATTTCCAAAGGAACTATAGGCTATAATATTTCCTCCCGCTTTAAACTTATCTGCAATCTTTGCCGTTACTGTAAGATCCAGTCTGGACGATATCATATAATCCGCATCCAGTCTGAAAGCATCCCCTATAGGATTAAGATATCTGTCATTACCCCACCTGAGGTAACCCATATCAGGATCTACCGTACCGGGGCCGGAGATGTTTCCTGATTGTGGTGTAACACCTATACTCATACCAACACTTTCAAAGGTACCACTTATCTTTATTCTTTCCAGTTCCTCTACTCTTCCCGTAAGTTTTCCAAGAGATTCTTCTACATTTGTAACTCTCACACCGAGAGCATCCAGTTCACTACGATATTCTTTCATTAATTTGTTTATGGTTTCAAGATCGGATTTGGTTGCATATATGGAAAGATCAGGTATCTGCGGAATAGAAGCCTGAACCTGTTCCAGTTTTGCTATGACTCTGGCTACAACCATAGCCATTTCATAACGTGTCATAGGTCTTTCTCCTCTGAAAAGACCATCGGGATAACCTTCAACCAGTCCTTTTTCTTCAAGCATCTGTACAGCATCATAGGCCCAGTGGTCCTGGGGAACATCAGAAAAAGGATCTGCCAGGGCAGGTAATATAAATAATAGCAATAAAAGACCCATTGCACTGATTATTACTGAAATCTTCTTCATTTTTTACCTCCATCTAAAAAAATAACTAACCACCCGGTTGCAAAACAATATTCCCTCTTTTTATACTTAAATTTTAACACCTCCTGTTATTATATCTATTATTATTTTACTTATCTTTCACAAAGTCCTTTGAGTTAGTTTATTTATCGTTACAAGTAAAACGTGAAGGATAACAAGTTAAACACCTATCAACCATCACGCATTACGATTATAATGCATATATTACGAGAAGAATCTTTGTTTTCCTGCTATACTGAATTGAAAAAGTTTTATAAATTGTTTTATAAAGGAGAAATTTGCTATTAATATAAAATATATGTTAGAATATAACAAAATCAATAAAATATATCCCTTTGAAGTAAAGATTTCTAAAGGTACAGGAGGTTTAGATTTAGCTTCCAAAGTCAAAGCCAGTCAAATCAGAACTATAGATAAGAAGAGGCTTATTAAGCTTATAGGCCTATTATCAGATGATATATTAACTCAGATCGAAGAAGCTATAAAAATACATTTAGCTTTTCATTAGATTTTTTCTTCTAAAATAAAACAAGAAAAAACCCGATTTAAGCATCTTATCCCAGTATCTCCATTTCTTTAAAGAGTTTAAATCTTTCCATTGCTTCTTCTTCCGGCAGTCTTTCTATGGCAAAGCCGGCGTGGATTAAAATATAATCTCCGATTTTCACATCTTCCAGAAGATTAAGAAATGTTTCGACTTTCATTCCTGATATATCTATTAAACCTTTATCACCGTTTATTTCCAGTACTTTACCGGGAATAGCAAGACACATTTTTGAGTCACCCTCTTTATAAAAAGTGAGAAGTGAGAAGTGAGAAGAATATATAGTTAGTTTCATAACAATCCATAGTTAAGAACTTCGTAATGCGTAAAGCGTGATGCGTGATGCGTGAGATTAACCCATTACGCATTACGAATTACGAATTATTTAAATTCTAATAAGTTATGAAATATACTATAATCTTATTTATCACCTTTTACTTCTGATAATTTATTATATTTACTTCTTACTTTCGTTATATTTTCCTTCTGTGCTACAAAGGAATTTATTATAAATTGGCAAATTATATATTACACGATCGTGAGACGTGAGACGTGAGACGTGAAAAGATCATAATAGTAGTATTATATACACCCTTCTTTTCACTTTTCACTTCATTAGAAGGTAATAAAATATGCTTTCCAGTGCCACCATAAAAGTTCAGGGAATAGTACAGGGAGTTGGCTTTCGTCCCTTTATACACAAACTTGCCGGAGACAGTAAACTTTCCGGCTATATACTGAACTGTCCCGAAGGGGTTTTGATAGAGGTTGAAGGAGAAAAAGAGAATATAGAAAGTTTTTATAAGGATATTTCATTGAAAGAACCCCCGGCGGCAAGGATAATTCACTCTGCCATATATTATCAGACACTGAAGGGTTTTAATGAATTTACCATAAAAAAAAGCCAGAGAGACGGGAAAAATTCTATTTTCATATCTCCCGATCTTGCCATCTGTTCTGACTGCAGAAGAGAACTTTCAGACCCTGAGGACAGAAGATATAATTATCCTTTTATAAACTGTACAAACTGCGGTCCCCGTTATACCATAATAAAAGACATACCATACGACAGACCCTTTACTACTATGAAGGATTTTATTATGTGTCCCCTCTGTAAGAAAGAATATGAAGATATTGAAGACAGAAGATATCACGCCCAGCCTGACTGCTGTTCTTCCTGCGGGCCTGCTCTTTCCTGGTATGAAGGTGATCTTAAAGAAACAGAGGGATCTCTAGAAAAAGCCTGTGAAGCCATAAAAGGAGGAAAGATTATTGCCCTTAAAGGACTGGGTGGTTTTCATCTTGTCTGTGATGCCACCAGAGATGAGGCGGTATTACTTTTAAGACAGAGGAAACACAGACCTCATAAACCTTTTGCAGTTATGTTTCCTGATATAGACATTTTAGCAAATTATGTCCATATTACAGAAGAAGCAATAGAACTTCTGAGAGGTTCCATAAGCCCAATAGTCATGCTGAAGAAAAAAGATAGAACAGATCTTTCGAAAGAAGTGGCCCCGGGACTTTCGGATATAGGTTCTATGATACCTTATACCCCCCTTCATGAAATATTATTTAAGGCAGGTAACTTTAAAGCTCTTATAATGACAAGTGGAAATCTTCAGGACGAACCCATTCAGATAAAGAATGATGAGTGCAGGGAAACTCTTAAATCCATTGCAGATGGTTTTTTATTTCATAACAGAGACATAGCCAGACGGTGTGATGATTCCGTTGTAAAAATACTGAATAAGAATTTTCAGATTATAAGAAGAGCAAGGGGTTATACGCCTCTGCCGGTAAGGTGCGAGATGACCTCGCCTATTACAATTCTGGGCTGTGGTGCTGAATTTAAAAATACTTTTTGCATATATAAAGATGATTTTGCCTTTTTAAGCCCTCATATAGGAGACCTTCATAATTTCGAGACCCTCTCATATTATGAAGAAACCATAGAACATTACTGTTCACTTTATGATATAAGCCCTTCTGTTATAGCTTATGATTTACATCCTTCCTATCTTTCCACAGATTATGCTTTAAAAAGAAAGGCAAAAATAAAAATCCCTGTACAGCATCATCATGCTCATTTTGCTTCCTGCCTTGCCGAACACAGTATAAAAGACCGGAGTATAGGAGTCATATTTGACGGTACAGGCTACGGCACTGACGGGAAAATATGGGGAGGAGAATTTTTTATAGGAGACTCTAAAGAAGTAGAAAGAGCAGGTTATATAAAATATTATCCCATGCCGGGAGGGGATATGGCTGCAGTGGAAGGTTACAGAATGGCTCTCTCATATCTTTATGCTGTATTTAAAGAAGAAATATGGTCACTTCCATGGATAGAAGGACAGGAGGAAAAGAAGATCAGAAATATAATAAATCTTATAAAAAGTAATATAAATTGCCCCGAAACTTCCAGTATGGGACGGCTTTTTGATGGGATGTCAGCTCTTCTTGATATATGCCATGTGGCAAGTTATGAGGGACAGGCAGCTATGGAACTGGAAAACATGGTAGCAGAATGGGTAGATACCTGTTATCCCTTTTTACTGGAAGAAGAAATCATAAATATTGATCCTCTTATTTATGAAGTGGTAACTGATATAAAAAAAGGGATTCATAAAAGTATAATAGCAGCAAAATTTCATAATACAATTTCTATGATTGTAAGGGATAAATGCCAGAAAATCAGAAAACTTGATAATCTTAACACTGTTATTTTATCTGGAGGGGTCTTTCAGAATTTCTGTCTTTCTTGTAAAATTCAAAAAATTCTTCAGGAAAAGGGATTTAATGTTTACCAGAATCTAAAAATTCCAACTAATGACGGAGGAATATCTCTCGGACAGGTAGCAGTGGCATACAGTCAGATTGGAGAAGATTTTAATGTCTGAAATAATAAAAGAATATATAAAAAAAATCAGTCCTATTTGCAAAATGCTGGAAGAAAAAGAAATTTCTTTTATGGAAGTCTGTGGTACTCATACTATGGCTATATCTAAATCAGGCATCAGAGATATACTCCCTGAGAAAATTAGACTTATTTCCGGCCCGGGCTGTCCAGTATGTGTCACATCCCCGGGAGATATAGATGGAATGATTAAGCTCTCTGATTTACCCGATGTTATTATAACGACCTTTGGAGATATGATAAGGGTCCCGGGAAGCAACAGAAACAGTCTGGAGATAAAGAAAGCAGATGGTGCCGATATAAGAATCATATATAATCCTGTGGAAGCAGTGGATATGGCTGAAAAAAATTCAGACAAAAAGGTAATTTTCCTTGCTGTGGGATTTGAAACAACAGTGCCGGGAATTGCAAGTGCCATAATTGAAGCTGAAAAGAGAAAAACAGAAAATTTCTTCATCTATCCTGCTAACAAAGTAATTCCTCCTGCTATGAGAGCTTTAGTAATGGATAAGCAGATAGGTATAAAAGGATTTATATGTCCCGGCCATGTAAGTGTTATAACAGGTGCCAATCCTTACAGATTTCTTGCGGAAGATTACGGTATTCCCTGTGTAATTGCAGGTTTCGAACCTCTGGATATAATTATAAGTATCTATAAGCTTTTACTTCAATTACATGAGAAAAGGGCTTCAGTGGAAATAGAATATTCTCCCTGGGTTCGTCCCGAAGGCAACATAAAAGCAAGAGATATAATATATAAAATATTTAAAGAGTGTGATGCAGTCTGGAGGGGTCTTGGTGTCATACCTGGAAGTGGCCTTTCGCTGAAAGAAGAATATTCTTATAGAGACGGCAGGAAATTGCTGAAAGAAGAGATCCCTTCTGTGCCAGAGACTGCAGGGTGCAGATGTGGAGAAGTTCTTAAAGGACTTATAAGGCCGCCGGAATGTGAACTTTTCGGGCATGTCTGCACACCGGTAAATCCTGTGGGGCCATGTATGGTATCGAGTGAAGGGAGCTGTTCTGTGTATTATAAGTATAGTGATGGGTAATAGTTAATACGTAATACGTAATGCGTGATGCGTGATGCGTAACCAGGGCGAACACAGGGTAAACTCCGTCTCACGTCTCACGTTTCACGTCTCGCGTCTCACTTTTCAAATGGAGGACTGATGGAATGAACAAAATACTACTTGCCCACGGTGGAGGCGGAGCTCTTACTGATAAATTGATAAAGGAGGAAATTTTAAAGAGACTTGGCAATTCCCTTCTTACACCTCTTGAAGATAGTGCTGTATTTAATATTGGAAATAAAAGACTTGCTTTTACAACAGATTCTTTTGTAGTGAAACCTTTGTTTTTCCCCGGAGGAGATATAGGGAAGCTTTCCGTCTGCGGAACAGTAAATGATCTTTCTGTAGCAGGTGCTATTCCCCTTTATTTATCTCTATCTCTTATAATAGAAGAAGGTTTTTCTGTAGAGAAACTTCAGAAAATTATATTATCCATTGAAGAAACAACGAAAGAAGCAGGTGTTTTTGTAGTTACAGGAGACACGAAAGTAGTGGAAAAGGGTGGTGCAGACGAAATATTTATAAATACATCTGGTATAGGTGTAATCGAATATGAAAGTCCTTTATCTTTATCAAGAGCAAAAGAGGGAGATAAAATTATAATAAACGGTTATGTGGCAGATCATGGAATTTCAGTGCTTCTCCAGAGAAGTGGTATGGAAGTTGATCTACCTGTCCACAGTGATGTGGCACCTCTTAATGGACTGGTAAGAGATATATTAAATTCCTCGAAATATATTAGGTGTCTTAAAGATCCAACCAGGGGAGGTGTGGCAGGAGCACTTAATGAAATTGCCACCTCTTCCTCGGCAGGGATAATAATTTTTGAGGAGAATCTTCCTATAAGAAAAGAGGTAAAAGCTGCATGTAATCTTCTTGGCTTTGATCCTTTTACCATAGCTAACGAAGGGAAAGTTATAGTAATATGTCCTGAGGAGGAAGCAGAAAAAGTCCTTTCTGCAATGAGAAGAAATTCTCTTGGCAGACTTTCAGTTATTATAGGCGAGGTAGTAAATACAAATAATGGTAAGGTCCTTGTAAAAACACCAATTGGAGGTATGAGAATTTTAGAAAGGCCCTACGGAGAAAATTTTCCCCGTATATGTTAAATTGGTAGTCCTAAAGAGGTAGTGATATGATATAATAAACAGAAAAAATTGAAGGAAAATGAAAATGGTTTGTCCTGGTTGTAGCAGTGAAAATACTATCAAAAAAGGTAATAAACAATGGATATGGTTGGCTATGGATGCAGGTAGAAGAGAAATAACAGGTCTTTATGCAGGCAGTCGTAACAGAGAAGGTGCCTGTGGTTTATGGAAATCTTTATCCGGTGTTTATCGCCAGTGTGCTATAGGACTACCCATTTTTATGAAGCTAGCAGCAGTCGATAATTAGTAATAAGCTTAATGAATAAAAGCTGAAAACTGAAGGCTGATAGCTGAAGGCTGATAATAATTTATGAAAAAAGATGAAATCAGGGAAGCCTTACTGAAAGTAGGAACCCATCAATTAAGATCTCCCATATCTACAATTCAGACCCAATTGAATGTAATCTTAAAGGTTTACGAAAAAGAACTCCCCGGTAAGTTAAAGCGTATACTTGAAAGTGCCGTACAAAAATCTGATGATATGTTGACACTTGTAAATGATTTACTTGATATAGCACAGATGGAAAGAGAAGATGTAAAAGGGGAATTTACTACAATCAATATGGAGTTGTTATTTCTTAACGTAATGGAGAGTCTTACAGATAAAGTTGAAATAAAAAAGATGAATTTTCAGGTTGAGAAAAAAGATGTCCTCCCTTTTGTCTGGGGCTATAGAACAGGACTTAAACATATATTTTATAACCTTATAGAGAATGCTATAAAATATACACCGGCAGGTGGGAAAATAATTGTAAAGGTTTATTATGACAAAAGAGGTATTCTCTATGGTGAAGTCAGAGATACAGGTATAGGCATACCTGAGAATGAAACAAAAAATATTTTTCAGGAGTTTTATCGTGCTATAAATGCAAAAGGAGAAGGAAAAACTGGAACAGGTCTGGGTTTATCTATAGTAGAAAAAGCTATTGTAATTCATGGAGGAGAAATTATATGTGAAAGTACTCTCGGTGAAGGAACTGTTTTTAAATTCTCTATACCTCTTGCAAGAATTGAAGAAGAAGAAGCGGCCTTATTAGATAAAAAGAAAAAAGAAGAGAAATTTAAAATAGTTATTATCGGTGGAAGAACGGCCGGCCCAAAAGCTGCAGCTAAGGCCAGAAGAATGAATGAAGAAGCCTCTATTACAATAATAGAAAAAGATGAATCCCTGTCATATGCCGGTTGTGGATTACCTTATTATATTTCCGGTATGGTTTCAGATCCCAGGGCTTTAATGACAACAAATGATGGTGATATAAGGGATCCTGACTTTTTCAGACAGATAAAAGAAATAGCAGTTCTGAATAGAACAGAGGCACTGTCAATTGATAGAGAAAACCGGCAAGTATTACTTGAAGATCTAAAGACACAAAAAAGAAGCAAAATTCTTTATGATAAACTTATACTTGCTACAGGCAGTAAAGCTATTATACCCAGAATAAGAGGTGTTAATAAAAAGGGGGTATATAAATACGACAAGGTTGAAGATGCAGAAGGTCTCAGGAAAGAACTGAAGATGAAACAGGCAAAAGATGTAATAATAATAGGGGGAGGGTTATTAGGAGCTGAAACAGCCGAAGCTCTCTCAAGAAGAGGAGCAAGGGTAACTATTATCGAAAAAACTGACCATATGCTTAAATTTCTGGATAAGGAAATGGCACTTCTTGTAAAAAATTACTTTGAAAGTCAGGGGGTAAAAATTTTACTCAATCATAGAGCTGAACGTATAGTAG
>JAKJGF010000001.1 GCA_022704525.1 Bacillota bacterium
GCGGTTAAAGGGAGATTATATGCAGAATCTTGATGAAGATACCATATCAAATTACCTGCAGAATGAGATAAATTCAGCTCTCTCAAAAGGGGCCTTTATTGCTATGATCTTCGGTTTTATGAGTGGTATAGTTATGATTATTAGCAGTCTGGTTTATTCATGGATTAATTTATGGATTCCTTCTCTTTTCCCTCTTACAGGAGGTTTTCTGGCAATCTTTCTTTTTCAACTTTCCAGAAAAGGAAGAATTACTAAAAAACTTCAGTATTTTATTATTCTTCTTGCTGCTTTTTTCCCCACTTTAATATTTATATACGGTTACTTTACTATGGAGAATTTTATGTCAATTTATCTTATCAGTCCCGTTGCCTATGTTTATTTTATTACTATAATAATGAGTGGCTTTATGTTCGATAGTAAGTTATCATATTTTGCAGGAATTTTATCTGCTACGGGGTATTTTATTTCTTATCTTCTTATGAGAGATAAAATGCTCCACCTTACTATGCCTGACTCTTATTTTTTAAAATATGCTACTTCTCCTTTTGTCCATGGTATAAGAAGTTTTTTTATGATTATAGCCGGCTTACTTATAGGTTCCCTGGCTTCCATCTGCAGAAGATTGATTTTCAGAGTTCTTAAATATATGGATGAATGGCATCATACGGTAGAATGATTATCTCGTTTTTACAATACGAAAACCCAGGAAGATATTACAGCTATCAGGAAGAGAGGAATCCCTTTTTGTAGTTTTACAATCAGAGGCTTTACTGTTCCAGGAACCACCGCGGATAATTTTGGTTGTTCCGGCAAGAGGACCGGATGGATTTGCCACTGTATCATCAGGATAACTGCTATACCAGTCACTGCACCATTCCCATACATTTCCAATTATATCAAAAAGACCGAAAGGATTTGGTTTTTTAAGACCCACATCATGATGATTGCCTTTTGAATTAAGCGTATACCAGCAATAATCATCATTCATTTCATCTCCCCAGTAATACATGGTTTCCGTATTTCCCCTGCAGGCATATTCCCATTCGGCTTCCGTAGGGAGTCTGTATCCAAATTTTTTTCGCCATAAAGAGGGTTCACTTCCTCTATTATCCTTTGACCCATAACATAGTATAAGACTATCTTCAAGACTCAGCCAGTTACAATATGCCACGGCACCGTACCAGGTTACATTTACAACAGGTCTGTTCTCATAACCTCCTTTGACTTTAAAACCCCAGAAACTCTTTACTATACCACAGTATTGATTGACACTTATATTTATCCATGAAGAACCACCTTCATTCTGATTTCCCTGAGAATTTAAGAATTTACAGAATTCTTTATTTGTTACAGGATGTTTATTCATATAAAATGGATTTACCTGTACCTTATGGATAGGTCTTTCTTCGGGATAATTATTATTTCCCATAAAAAATACTCCTCTGGGTATTAAAATCAGATCTGGATTTAGAAAAAAGGTCTGGCCGATTTTTTTACTATTTTCGGTATCAATATCCGGACTTGAAGAATCTATTTTTATTTCTCTTTCCTCAGATTTTATTTTTATTCCTTCCAGAGCCTGGAGCATTTCTTTCGCGCTCTGAAATCTTTCATCAGGATTCTCCTGAAGGGATTTCATAACTGCCTCTTCAAGTTCGGGGGATACGGAAGTAATAACCTTTCTTAAAGGTTCAAATCTGAAAGGTATAGGAACTATTCCCGTAAGGAGATGATGTATTGTAGCTCCCAGAGCATATATGTCAGATCTCTTTTCCACCTTACCCTGACATTGTTCCAGAGGAGCATAACCATTTGTTCCTATGATAGTTTTTTCCGTACTATCTGCTTCATTTATTATCCTTGCTATACCGAAATCTACCAGCATTACTCTTCCGTCTTTATGTAGCATAATGTTGTCAGGTTTCAGATCTCTATATATTATCGGTGGATTTTCACTGTGAAGATAATCCAGTAACTGGAGAATTTCTTTTGCCCATAGTAGGACTTTACTTTGAGGAAGGCCGGGGTTGCCTTCTCTTTTTAAGATTTTTTTCAAATCTTCTCCTTCTATAAAACTCATAACTATATAATATTTGTTATTATTTATAAAATAATCAGAAACTACAGGAAGATTGGAATGATCAAGTCTGGAAAGTATTTTTGCTTCTCTGTTAAACCAGTTTCTTGCTCTTTCCTGTTCTTCTTCTGTCCCATAAGTATGAAGAAGTTCTTTTATAGCCCAGAATCTGTACAGTTTCATATCCAATGCTTTATATACTGCTCCCATACCTCCTGCTTTTATGAGGCTAATTATTTTATAGCGGCCCTCAAGAATTACTCCTGCCTGCACAGGTTCATGTTCTGGCCTCAGTTTACTGCCACAGACCGTGCTGGTAATAAGACTGTCTTCATTCTCCTGGCTACATTTGCTACATAATACAGACATTTAGCCTGATGCTCCTTAATTCACTATAAACTTTGTTGTACCAATTTTTATTTCGTCACCTGTGTTTAATTCAGTCATAATATCTATTTTTATTCCGTTTACATAAGTTTTATTTGTGCTTCCAAGATCTTCAATATAATATCTGTTATTCTTTCTTCTAATCTGAGCATGTATTGAAGATGTCTGCATATCGTAATCAAGACACAGATCATTCCCCGGGGCTCTTCCTATTTTAATATAATCTTTGTTAAGAGAGAAAGTGACTTTCTTTTTTCCCTCTCTCTCATATATCAATTCTTTTCCTTCCTGTGGCACATAAGGTATAGCCTTATCAATTGTATCTCTTGCCGGAATCCCTTTAAAGGTAAATTTTACATTCCCAATCTTTATTTCATCATTTGTGTATAATTCAGTTCTGAAATCTATCCTGCTGCCATTAACATATGTTTTATTACTACTTCTTAGATCTTCAATATAATATCTTCTGTCCTGTAATGTAATCTGTGCATGTATTGAAGATACCTGAAAATCATAATCAAGGCAGAGATCATTTCTTTTTGCCCTGCCTATTTTAATGCAATCTTTATTAAGTGGGAAAATTACTTTCCCTTTCCCCTCTCTGTTATATATGAGTTCACCCCACTCAGTGGAAAGCACTGCAGGAATAGTCCTGGAAGAAACTATGGTATGATCTTCCGTACTGATGGGAATCGGAATTACCTGAGAACTTTTATATTTTCCAGGTGAAATAATAGTTTTTTTATAGCTTTTTTCTTCTCTTAAAATCCCTGGTTCTGCTACAGCCATAGTTTTATCTCTTAAAATCCCTGGTTCTGCTACAGGCATGGTTTTATCTTTTATGGGTGAGACAGCTTTTTTTTCAGGACTACCAGTATCTTTCTGAAGAGGTATTCCTTTTTTATCTTCTTCCTGTAGCTTTAATTCAGATTTTTTCTTTAATAATTCCATATGTGACGTAATTTCACTTTTTAATTTTTCTGATATATTTAACTTTGCTGCATTATTATAATACTCAAGGGCCTTATCCTCAAGTCCTGTTTTTTCGCAACATCTGGCCATGAACATGAGAATCTCGTAATTTTCTTTATCCAATTCCATAGCTTTTATATATTCCAGTTTCGCATTTAAATAATCGCCTTTATTCTCATATTCTTTACCTGTATATATATGATCCTGAACTTTTTTACTACCGTGTATCTTTAAAAATTCATTTCTTATGTCCTGAATTGATTTGATTTTGTCTTTTACAGGGAATTCATTTTTTTTATCTTCAGTATCTTTCAGGCTTTCTGGCAGCTTTATATCTTTCTCTTTATTAACCGCCGGCATTTCAGGTCTGATTATTGTGAGTTCATCGTCATATTCTTCTTTTGAAGGAAGTCTTTTTTGTCTTTCCAGTATTTCATTTTTTATCTGCTCTGGTATATCCAGTTTTAGTACTTTAAAATACATCTCAGAAGCTCTATCATAAAAACCGAGTTTTTCAAAACACCTGGCAGTAGCTATAAAGATTTCATGGTTTTTCTCATCGAATTCCATGGCTTTCATATATTCAAAGTTAGCATTAAAGAAATCTCCTTGATTTTCATATTCTTTAGCTCTGGATATATGATGGGTGGATTTTTTAATTGATTGTAACTTAAGTAAATCATTCTTTATTTCCTGGATTGACTGATATCGCTCTTTCGGTTTAAATTCAAGTGCTCTGGATATAATTTTACTTAAGTGGTGTGATGTGGAAGGATTTAGCTCTTCTACGGGAGGAAAATAAGGTATGAAATCCCTGGGGTGAGTTCTCGTAACTATATGAAAAACTGTTGCTCCCAGAGCATATATATCACTTTTGGGTTCGGCTTTTCCGAGCCATTGCTCGGGAGGAGCATATCCTCCTGTAAGGAGAGCATACTGAGTTACCTGACCCTTAGAACCCTGAAAAAGTTTTGCTATTCCGAAATCGATTAATTTCAGTTCTCCCCCGGAAGTGATCATAATATTATCCGGTTTTAAGTCTCTAAAGATTATGGGTGCAGGGCGATTATGGAGATATTCTAAAACTTTACATATACTTAAAGCCCAGGTGATAATGGTATCTTCCGGAAAATACTCAGATCCTTTTAAATTTTTAATCATTTTAGCAATTGTTTCACCATGAATATAATCCATTACAAGGTATAATTTTTTCCCTTCAATAAAAAAGTCAGATATTCCCGGTATATTCGGATGTTCCAGAGTGGAAAGCATTTCTGCCTCAAGTCTGAAACTTCTCTCTATAACCTCATCAGGAATGTCAGCTTTCTGGTGCATTTCTTTAAGGGCCCAGTATTTACCGGGAAGGTTTAGATCCCGACTCAGGTATACCACGCCAAATCCTCCGGCAGCAATTCCATTGACTACTACATAACGGTTATTCAGGATTTTACCAATAGAAGGATAGGATGTGGCTAATTTTAATGTTTTTTCATTTTTATATTCCAGAACCATATAGAAGTATTCATCATCTATAAAAAAGTCCAGTATATTGGGATATCTGGTTTTAAAATCCATCTTTCTGGATTGTTCACGTTTTTCTTTGAATTCATTTATGATTGTTTTATAATATTCACCTGGATTGTCTATTTTTATCTGTTTGAATAGAAGTTGTATCTTTGTAGCACTATCTTCTACCAGATAGAAAGATGTTTTTTCTCCCGATGGAATAGTTTTTAAGATTTTATATTTATCCAATATTGAATTTGTCATTTAATTCAAACCTCTCCAGGTATTATATTCTTTGAATTTCTATAAAAATCCTGCCGAATACTGACGTGAGACGTGAAAGGTTAGAAAGCCTTATTTTATATGGTGTAATACCAATTATTCATCAATTGTACTAATAAAACAGCCTTGAGGCTACTCCAAAAAAATATGAATGCTTATACTTCTTTACCTGAGGCAATATCCTTTAAATTTCGTCATGAAATTAACTTAAAACTTCCTTTAAATACGCCATCTTTTTGTCCTTCGGAGAACTTCGTTTTTCCGTAGCCTTAAGGCTGTTTTACTACGTTTGATGGTAGATTGGTATAAGATATTTTAAAATATGTACTTCCTATGTTTTGATTAGTAATGGTAATGTTTTTCCCTCATGGAAGATAAACTCTTTTAAAGGAAAAATAATATTATTCTCGAATAGATATAGTGAGAAGTGAAAAGTGAAAAGAAGTGAAAAGTGAAAAGTGAAAAGAAGGGTACATATACTTTAAGTACTATATATATTATCGTCTCACCTTTCACCCATTCATCCATTAGAAAGGAAGATATAAATGGTAACTGACCATATAGTAAAATTGCGGGATGCCCGTGAAGTTCTTAAAGAAATGAGTTTTGAAACCCGGGAACTTCAAAGAGGTTATGCTAACAGGGTACTAAGGATTGACATTACAAAAAATACTGTAGAGTTTCTTCCTGTCACAGAGGAAATGAAAAATCTGTGGACCGGAGGGAGAGGTTTTGATCTGTGGCTTATGTTTAAGGAAATTAATAGAAATACTAAATGGGATAGTCCTGAAAATCCCATATGTTTTTCAGGAGGACCCCTGGGGGGAACCATATCTTTCCCCGGTTCTGGTAAAACGCTGGTTACAACCATATCACCCCTTACAGATTCTGTTATGGACTGCAATGTAGGTGGATATTTCGGCCCTTATTTTAAGTTCCTTGGTTTTGATGCCCTCTGTATAGTCGGTAAAGCAGATGATTATATTATTATAGTCATAGACGGAGTAAATAATAAAATTTCAATTGAAAAAGCACCTCTTGAAAGTAACGATTCCCATGTGATTTCAGAAGAATTGACTTCTATGTATGCAGATAATGAGCTGGATATGAGAAATATCGCAGTTGTTTCATCAGGAAGAGCAGCAGAATATGCCCGTATGGGAATATTGAATTTTTCCTTCTGGGATTGGCGACGTGGTATTGCCCGTATGAAACAGGCAGGAAGAGGCGGTATTGGCACAGTATTTCGAAATAAAAAAATGAAAGCCCTTGTAGTAAAAAGTCTTCCTCTTAATCCTGCATGGAGAGTTGTAGAAAGTAAAATGGCAAAGACTTTCACAGATAATATATGCACATCTCACTGTAAAACAGATAGAGAGAGAATCTGTAAAATCATTGACAAATGGAATAGTAATCCTGAGTATATACTGGAAATGATGCAGGATATACAGAAGATGGAGCGTTATATTTCAAAGACTGCCATTGATGAAATATGTAAAAAAACAGGAATGTCGAAGGGACAGCTTTATCATATTGCTACCTTCTATAAAGATTTTACCCTTAAGCCAGCGGGTGAAAAGGTCATTCAGGTCTGTTTTGGAACAGCCTGTCATGTAAAGGGAGCGTCGAAGTTACTTGAAACTCTAGAAAAAGAACTTGGTATTAAAAACGGAGAAACAACTTCTGATGAGAAATTTACTCTCGAAGCTGTTCCTTGTCTTGGTTATTGCTCTATTGCCCCTGTTATAAAAATTGGAGAAGAAATTATAGGAAATGTCCGGCTAAAAGATGTTTCTAAAATTATTTCTGAGAGGCGTGGTAAATAATATGACACATTTAGAAACAATAGAACAAAAAGTTCAGGAAGAATTTAAACAGTATAAAGAGATGCTTATGATATGTACAGGCACGGGATGTGTTACTGTAAAAAGTTTTAATGTCCGGGATAAACTTTCTGAAGAAATAAAGGCAAAGGGCCTTGAGAAGGATTATCTTATAGTGCCTACAGGATGTTATGGTTTTTGTGCCGCAGGTCCCATAATAGTAGTTCAGCCTGAAGGTATATTTTATCAGAAGGTTAAAGAAGAAGATGTAAAGGAAATTGTAGAAGAACATCTTATTAATGGAAAACCTGTGGAAAGACTCATGTACAGAGACCCTGTAAGTGGTGAAATCAATGAGAAGATAGAAGATATAAAATTCTTTACGAAACAGAAACTTATTGCCCTTCGTAACAAAGGTCTTATAGATCCTGAAAACATAGAACATTATATATCCCGTGGTGGTTATAGAGAAATTCGCAAAATTCTGGAAGAAAATAATCCTGAAGGAGTTATAAATGAAATAATCGCCTCAGGTATAAGAGGCCGTGGAGGCGGCGGATTCCCTACAGGAGTAAAATGGCAATTATGTCGTAAAGCAGCTATTGAGAAAAAAGAAACTCCTACCGTCATATGTAATGGGCTGGATAGAACTGTTATTGAAACAGATCCCCATTCGGTTATTGAAGGTATGATGATAGGTGCTTTTGCTACAGGTGCACAGGAAGGTTTTATATATATCCGTAAAGAATTTGCCTTTGCTATAAAAAGACTGGAGAAAGCACTTGCCCAGGCAAGAAAATATGGATTTTTAGGTGATAATATATTAAACAAAAACTTTAAATTTGATATTAACATACACTTAAGTGCAGGTGCTTTTGTGTGTGGAGAATCTTCTGCTCTTATGGCTTCTATGTCAGGCCGTGTTGCAGAACCAAAGTCCAAGTATATACATAATGTGGAACGAGGTTTCCGGGATAAACCTGCATTGCTTAATAATGTGGAAACATGGGCGAATATACCTGTGATTATTGAAAAAGGCGCAAAATGGTTTGCCTCTATAGGAACAGGTGATATAAGTGATAATCCTCTTAAAGGTTCTTCAGGAACAAAGATTTTTTCTCTTACAGGGAAGCTAAATAATACAGGTCTTGCAGAAGTACCTATGGGCACTACCCTGAGAGAAATTATTTATGACATAGGAGGAGGTATTCCTGGAGGAAAAAAATTTAAAGCAGTGCAGATAGGAGGCCCTTCAGGAGGATGTATCCCTGAAAGTTTACTGGATATAAAGGTGGATTTTGATACTCTTACAGAAGCAGGTACTATAATGGGTTCAGGCAATATGGTTGTAATGGATGAAACAGCCTGTATGGTTGATGTAGCCCGTTATTTTGTCAATTTCCTCAAGGATGAGTCCTGCGGAAAATGTACTCCCTGTCGTGAAGGTCTTTATGCTCTGAATAACATTCTTACAGGAATATGTAATGGAGAAGGGAAAGAGGAGGATATGAAATTCCTGGAAGAATTATCTGAAACTATTCAGGAAACAAGTTTCTGTCAGCTTGGGGCTACTTCTCCCAATCCTGTGTTATCTACAATTCGTTATTTCCGGGATGAATACGAAAAACATATAAGAGAAAAAAAATGTCCTGCCGGTGTATGTAAAGCTCTTATTTCATACAGTATACTTGAGGATAAGTGTATCGGATGTACTATGTGTGCTAAAAAGTGTCCTGTTAATGCAATAACAGGTGAAAATAAAAAGGTTCATGTCCTTGATAAGATTAAATGTATAAAATGTGGTATATGTTATGATGTCTGCCCGGTTGATGCCGTGGAAAGAATTTAAAGGAGGATAAACATGGCCGAAAAGATTCAAATTTCAATAAATGATAAAATAGTTAAAGTAAATAAAGATACATATCTGTTAGATGCTGTTAAAAAGGCAGGTTTTGGTATTCCCACATTATGTTACCATAAAGATCTGACTCCTGACGGTAATTGCCGTCTTTGTACCTGTGAAATAGAAATAAAAGGTCGCAGGAAATTTGTTACAGCCTGTAATTATCCCATCAGGGATGAAATCAGGGTTTTTACTGATTCAAAAAGGGTTAAGGAACATAGAAAATTACTTATAGAAATGTACCTTGGCCGATGGCCAGAGGTTCCCATAATTCAGAAGATAGCAAAAAGACTGGGAGTAACAGAAAGCAGATTTAAGAGTTCCGTAACTGATGATAACCCTGCTGCCTGTATTCTCTGTGGTCGTTGTGTCAGAGCATGTAAAGAGTTTATGCTGGAGGAAATCCTCGGCTTTGCCGGACGTGGTATTAAACGTCATATGACTATGCCTTTTTACGAGGTTGACCCTCATTGTATTGGTTGTACCTCCTGTGCCTATGTATGTCCTACAGGAGCAATTAAGATAGTGGATGATTTAAATAATCCCTTTGACCCTGTAATGATTAGAAACCACGGTATGAAGATAAATGCTGAAATGGCTACTCTTGATAAAATACAGAATCGTATGCGTGAGGTTGGAACGGCAAATATAGTTGATGTAATGAATGCCTATGATTTATTACCTGTACATAATTACAAATTTGGAAGTCATCCTGAAACTTATAAGATTGACTCTAAAATGTTAAAGGCAAAATATTTTACCCAGGGCATGGCAGATGGATGTTGGAAAGGCTGTTCTATGGCCTGTGCCAAAACTGTGGATGGCTTTAGATTAAAGACAGGACCTTACAGAGGACAGTTAGTCTCTGTTGACGGTCCTGAATATGAGACTGCTGCAGGGGCTGCAAATATGGGTTGTTTTGATGGAGATTTTCTTGTAGAATTTAATTTTTACTGTGATACATACGGAATAGATACAATCTCTGCTGCTACAACAATAGCTTTCGTTATGGAAGCCTTTGAAGCCGGTATTATAACAGAAAAACATACAGGTGGATTAAAACTTAATTTTGGTGCACTTCGAGAAGTCCTTGAATTACTTCATCAGATGGCAGAGGGTAAAGGCTTTGGTGTGGATGTGGGACAGGGAATAAGATGGCTTAGAAAGAAATGGGTTAAAGAATATGGTGCAGATGAAAAGTTTCTTTGTGATATAAGTACCGAATCAAAAGGTCTTGAAATATCCGAATATATGACAAAGGAATCTCTTGCTCAGCAGGCAGGTTACGGTCTTGCCAATAAAGGGCCGCAGCATGATGAGGCATGGCTTATTTTTATGGATATGGTAAATAATCAGCTCCCTACCTTTGAAGATAAGGCTGAAGCTCTTTATTATTTTCCTCTCTGGAGAACCTTGTTTGGCCTTATGGGACTCTGTAAGATCATATGGAATGATATAGTTCCTGCAAATAACAAATTTGAAAAGGAAGCGGCTAAAATTCCTGAGCATGTAAATAACTACTTTAAATTTTTTGAAGGTATGACAGGGAAAGAATTAAATGAACAAAAGATGTTACTTCAGTCAGCTCGTGTATATAATCTGCAAAGAATAATGAATCTTATGCTTGGTTTTGGCACACGAGAGCATGATACAATGCCCTATCGTGCAAAGGGACCTGTTACAAAGGAAGAATATGTATCAAGAGCAGAGCGTTATGATAAACAGCTTAAAGAAATCCTGGGAGTTGATCCTGAAGGTAAATCTACAGAAGAGAAAATGGCAATTCTGCGCAAATATCGTGAAGAACAGTATGAAAAGGTAACAGATGCAGTATTTAAACGAAGAGGATGGACAAAAAACGGTGTCCCTACAATTGAAAGACTTAAAGAGCTTGGAATTGATCTTCCCGAATTGATTGAGATAATTAAGAATCATCAAGAATAGAAAAAAATTTGTAAGGGTAATGAGTCATACTCATTACCCTTTATTATTCAGGTGGAAATCGGAGATATTTTTATTTAACCATATTCTATGGAATAAGGTCAGAATTTGCCGTTAATATGTCAATATCTTCCGTTATAAAATCTTTATCCAGTGAGTCATACAAAAACGGTTAGGTCTGGAAGGAAAAGAAATGAAATTTTTGCCGTAATTATACAGGTTCCTTCGGAATTCTGTACTGAAGGCCTCTTGAGTTTTTGTGGAATCAACTTAAAACTTCCTTTAAATACGCCATCTTTTTTTCCCGTAGCCTCAAGACTGTTTTTACTACGTTTGATTGGTATAAAAGGTTTTACGGAATTTTTTGTTTCATAGAATTCACATATCTGTCTGTGATATAATAAATTATAACAGATAAATTATGGATTGTAATATAGAAAAAAATAAAAAATAATATTATGAAAAAAGATCTATTAAAGAGATATATTAACACCGGAACAGGAAGGTGAATTATGAAGGACTTATTTTCCCGCAATGTACCGGGTACAACGGAAATACTTCAAAAATCCTGTATTGGAATTGCAGGTTGCGGAGGTCTTGGTTCCAATGCCGCCATAGCCCTTGTAAGATCCGGTGCCGGTAATCTGATTATCGTAGATTATGATATAGTGGAGGAGTCAAATCTTAACAGACAGCAGTTTTTTTACTCCGATACAGGCAAAAAGAAGGTAGAAGCCCTTTCTTTTTATCTTAAGGCCATTAATCCCCGGGTGAATGTTATTTCTCATGATTGTGAAATAACACCTCAGAATGTGGCAGCACTTTTTGGCTCTGCAGATTTATTAGTTGAAGCCTTTGACAGAGCAGAAAGAAAGAAATGGCTTATTGAGAGCTGGTCCAGGGCTTTTCCCAATAAACCCATCATATGCGGAAACGGTCTTTCTGGCGTCGGCCATATAGAAGATTTAAAGATAACAAAGATAGGAAATATTTATTTCTGCGGCGATGGGAAAACTGATATGTCTATGGGTCTCTGTGCTCCGAGAGTCGCTATTGTGGCAAATATGGAAGCCTGTATGGCTATTGAGGTGCTGGTAAATTCATATAAATAAGCAGAAGAATAATAGGGAATTCATTTTTTAAAAGAGAAACACCTATTATTGAATTACTTGTTGTTACAGAAAAAATCTGAGAGAAGGCTTGATAGGAAAGTACAGGGGTGTAAGCTTTATTCTATGAAGACAGATCTTCAGCGTTTAAAAGTAAAGGGTGAACTTTCAAAGTCCACCCTTTTTCTCGAATACTTTTTGTATAAATTCTATTTTCCGTGTTTACCGAGATACTTTGCTACCCCTTCAAAATCAGGTTTCATAGCTTCTTCTCCCTCTTTCCAGTTTGCAGGACATACTTCTCCATGGGTATCTACAAACTGTAATGCATCAACCATACGAAGTGCTTCATCAATACTTCGTCCGAGAGGAAGATCGTTTATCAGGGCATGTCTTACTATACCTTTGGTGTCAATGAGGAAAAGACCTCTTAAAGCAATGGATTCATTAAAGAGAACTCCATATTCTCTGGATATTTTTTTATCCAGATCTGAAATAAGAGGATATTGAATATTTCCTATACCTCCTTTATCAAGGGGGGTAGATTTCCACGCCAGATGGGTAAATTCGGAATCTACTGATATTCCCAGAACTTCACAGTTTCTCTTTTGAAATTCACATAATTTTTTGTCAAAAGCGATAATCTCTGTAGGACATACAAAGGTAAAATCCAGAGGATAAAAGAATAAAATAACATATTTTCCCCTGAATTTTGATAAATTGATCTCTCCGAAGGTATTATTTGGCATAACAGCCTTGGCCTTAAAATCCGGAGCTTCTTTAGTTACTAAACACATAGTCTTCATCCTTTCATTAAAGCAAATTTTGTTAAAACGTATACTTATATTATATTTTTATAAATCATATGATATCCTTCTTTATAAATGTAAATAACTTTAGGAGGGTGTATAATTATTCTTTTAAATGGCCTATAAAGCTATCTATGTATATGGTGGCTTCTTCCCACTGAGTTTTGCCATTATCTCTGATAATAATATTTTTAATCTTTTCCATTATGTCACTGGTAAATTCTGAAGTATCTTTGTAATTCGGATAGGAACTTAAAAATTTTCGTATAGCTTTGGTAATAAGTATTGACATATTCATAGGTATATCGGAATTCCAATCATTTATTAAATCAACATACTCTTTTATAGTCATACTTATTCACCTGTTTAATCAATATAAATCTTTCTAAATCATTCTAATATAAAAACAAAAAAAATTCAAGTAAAGTTAATAAATTTATGAGTTCGATGATTATTTGTAAATAAAGGAACCTGCAACAAATATAAGAGACAGTAAGCCCAGAATAATACATAATATAGCCAGCCTGTGAAGAGAAGATTCATTTATAAGTCCTTTATAGAAATCTTTTCTGATTATAAACTTCGCTCCAAATATAAACCATATTACAGGGATTAATGTGGCTCCTACAGGTGCATTTTTTATGATAAACTGTAGCCTGCTCAGACAGAAAATAAGTATTGATATAATAATGAGATCAACTGTTAAGCTCTTTACAACTTTGTTTTTCATAAGATAATTCCGGATTTTAAATAATTTTATTATATATTATAAGGGGAAAAGTTGTTATTAAGCAAGAGGTCAGGCATAAAAAATAAAATAAAGCTCTCAGGAGCTTTATTTTATCAATAAAAAAATAAAACTTATGTTTTACTTTTCATATAACTCCCCGAGCTGGACTCGAACCAGCAACCTAGCGGTTACGATCTGACTTCAGTTACCTGAAGAGTCGGACTTTTTCTTTACCCGCCTATCTGATGATAGGGTAGGGTAGCGGGTGTAAAGTCTCTGCACTTGCCCTCTACCATTTTTCTGATAGATGCTAGCTCAAGATTGTCCGGTAATCTCATAACCCGGATTTCCTTGAATTAGCCCGCTTTTCACTCTAACATTTCTATTAGAGGCTGCTAACTTGGCATGAATTTTTCTATGGCAATTTGCACATAAGATCTATCAGCTTTTGCCATAAAATTTCCTCATACCACCGGCACAGCCGCTTGCTCTGCCAATTGAGCTATCGAGGAATTTATTACTTATTACAGCGGGGAAAATTATAACACATAAAAAAGAAAAAGGCAAGATTATTTCAAAAATTTTTTTCTGTATCCTGTATATGAATAGTAACAGCGGGATAAGAAGGATTTAAAAGGTTATTGAAGAATATACATTGAGGAATTTAAAAATAAATATTTTTTTTGAGAATAAAATAAAAGTTAATATATTTTGGAGGAAGTTTATGATAGATGATGAACTTTTAAAAATAATAGCCTGTCCCAAATGTAAAGGCGATCTGGAATATGTAAAAGGAGAAGAGGAATTTTTTGATTGTCATAAGTGTAAACTCCGTTATCCAATACGGAATGATATCCCTGTGATGCTTATAGATCAGGCTTTAATTTTAGAGGATAATACCAGATAAATCTGATTGAATGCTTTCTTGCAAATAGATATTAATTTTTGTAACTTTATATATTATTATAATAGACTTTTTTGAAAAGTTTTATAGCTATGAGAAGGGAATTATATGTCTGTTAAATATAGTTTAAAAGAAGCAGCAGGACTTATAGAGTGCAAGATAGATAAACTCAAAGCAGCTATAAAAGAGAATAAGCTTAAGGCAGAAAAAGAGAAAATTACTGATAAACAATTTAAATATTTAATAACAGAAGAAGAATTAATATCGTACGCGAAAAAGGCAGGTATTAAGTTGATTAATCCTGAGCTCAAAGAGATTTCTGATGCTTCAGATAAATCTAATGAGAAGAAGGGTGAAGTAAAAAAGCACGAAGAGAAGAAGGGTGAAGTAAAAAAGCACGAAGAGAAGAAGGGTGAAGTAAAAAAGCACGAAGAGAAGAAGGATGAAGTAAAAAAGCATGAAGAGAAGAAGGATGAAGTAAAAAAGCACGAAGAGAAGAAGGATGAAGTAAAAAAGCACGGCGACAGCAAGCAGGAAGACAGGGAATATATAGATAAGAAAGTTGAAGAAAAGGAAGAAGATCTTCAGGAAAAATATCAGGATGCATTAAAAAAGCTCGTTTTAATAGAAGAAGAAATTCAAAGTTATAAAGAATTTAAACAAGTTAGTGAATATTTACAGAAAGAGCTGGAATTTGCTAATTACGATTTTAATGAGCAGGCAAAAGAATATGAAACTCTTCTAAGAGATTATGAAAAAATTGAATTAGAAAAGCATAAACAGGATCAAATTATTCTCGAAGCAGAACAGACTTTGCTTGATATGGTTGAACAGTATAAAGAACTGGCAGAGGATACCTATAGTAGGGATAAGAAAATAACAGAACTAAGCCATATTATTGAAGATTATAAAAGTAGATTCGGGCAAATAGGTGGCGAAATAACAAATCTGGAACAATATAAAATGTTAGAAGAGAATTATACTATAGTTCTGATGGAAAATGCTAAGCTTAAAAAAGAAATAAATGATCTGAAAGAATATATAAATTCTATGGAGAGTAAATTAAAAACTGAAGAGAGACTTTCTGTGGAAGACTTGAAAGAATATCAGGATATGAAGAAGAAATATCAGGAGACCCTGGAAGATTTAGAAATATACGGAGAAATAACAAAAAGATATCGAGAATCTCAGGAAGAGTTAAAAAATTATAATAATATAAAGAAAAAATATGAAGAAACCCTGGAAGATATGAAATTATATGAAGAAATCAAGAAAAAGTATGAGGAACTTCAGGAAGAATTGAAAGATTATAAGGATATAAAAGAAAAATATGACCTTCTCCAGAAAGATACAAAAGATTATGAGGAAATAAAGAAAAAGTATGAAGATATTGTTCGGGAAAATGAAAAACTTCATGGTGAATTAAAAGAGAGAATTCGACAGATTGGTACAATTTCTAATATTCATAAAGAGATTGAAAAGCTTCAGCTTGAGTTGAAATCTGCAAAAGAATATATAGTTTCACTTGAAGAACAGTTAGGTACCTCAGAAAAATCAGTTCTATCCAAAGAATTTTAAAGATATTAAGAAATCAGGAAATACTGTAACTACATCCACAGGTATTACTTTCCCATAGAGTTACAGATTTTATTTTAAATGGTTTATTGGAGAAAATCTCCTGGAAGGTTATAAAAAAATATTTTGACAGGTTTTCTGCTGTTGGATTAAAGGGTAAAACTTTGTTCAGAAATTCGTGATCAGGAAGGTTTTTTTTAATAATTTCTTTTACTTCTCCAAAATCTATAAGCATTCCTGCTTCATCAAGTTTTTCTCCTTCTATCTCTAGTTCTATATGCCAGGTATGGCCATGAATTTTAGCGCATTTACCAGGATAATTTTTTAAAAAGTGTGCACTATCAAAAGATTCTTTTATTATAAGTGTATACATTTATTTTTTTCCCCTTTTGTTTTCAGATATATAGATAATATAGAGATATCAGCAGGGGTTATTCCCGAAAGCCTGCTTGCCTGTCCCAGAGAAAGAGGTCTGATTTTATTTAGTTTTTCTATGCCTTCTCTGGATAATGAAGGAATAATATTATAATTTATATCATCAGGTATAAGGGTCTCTTCGAGTTTTTTCGTTTTTTCTATATAATCGAGTTCCTTCTTTATATATCCCTCATATTTAATTTCTATTTCTATTTGCTTCATAAGACTTCGGGAAAGATCCGGCCTTTCTCTGTCAAGTAGGGAGAGAGATTTATAAGTAATATCAGGACGTCTCATCAGTTCTTTTAAAGAGACGTTAAATGCTGGTTTTTGTCCGGTAATTTTCATAAAATTTTCTTTTTCTCCTTCTCCCAGACCAACCTTAATTTTCTCAAGTCTTTTTAACTCATTATAAAATTTTTCCATTTTCTCTTTATATTTTTTATATCTTTTATCAGATATGAGGCCGAGTTTATAACCTGCAGGAGTCAGTCTTTGATCTGCATTATCCTGACGTAACATAAGTCGATATTCAGCTCTGGAGGTAAACATACGATATGGTTCAGACGTGCCTTTGGTTATAAGGTCATCTATAAGTACCCCTGTATATGCTTCTGATCGTTTTAATATGAAAGGTTTCTCCCCTCTAATCCTCAGAACTGCATTGATACCTGCCATAATACCCTGAGCTGCTGCTTCCTCATAACCGGAGGTTCCATTAATTTGACCTGCCAGAAATAAACCTTTTATCTTTTTTGTTTCCAGTGTTGGATAAAGCTGTGTGGGATAGACAAAATCATATTCGATTCCATAGCCGTACCGCATTATTTCCACTTCTTCCAGACCTGGAATTGTTCTGAGCATCGCAAGCTGTACATCTTCAGGCAGACTTGTAGACATACCCTGAACGTAAATTTCATTTGTATCGAGTCCCTCCGGTTCAAGAAATACCTGATGGGAAATTCTATCAGGGAATTTAAATACTTTGTCTTCTATAGAAGGACAGTATCTGGGACCTATACCTGTAATCCTTCCACTGTAAAGTGGAGAACGGTTAAGATTATTAAGAATGATGCTTCTTGTTTGTTCATTAGTATAGGTGAGATAGCAGGATATCTGTTTTTCTGGGAGCACTTCAGGAGAATCAAAAGAAAAAACCATAGGTTCTGAAGATGGTTCCTGGGGAATAGTTCTGGAAAAATCAACAGTATTTTTATTTACTCTTGCTGTTGTTCCTGTCTTAAGTCTTCCTAATTCTAAACCAAGTTCTTTAAGAGACAGGGAGAGTTTATTCGAAGGGAATTCTCCTGCTCTGCCTGCAGGAAAGCTGGTAAGGCCTATATGAATTATCCCCCTTAAGAAGGTACCTGTAGTAACTATTACACTATTACCTTCATAGAAATTGCCTGTCTCTGTCACTACTCCAAGAACTTTAGCATTTTCTACAATAATTTCTTGTACCATAGCCTGTTTTAGATAAAGTCTCTCCTGGTTTTCGAGTACTCTCTTCATACGCTCTTTATATTTGAACTTATCGGCCTGGGCACGGAGAGCCTGAACAGCAGGGCCTTTACTCGTATTGAGCATCCTTATGTGTATATGAGTTTCATCTGTATTTTTTCCTATTTCTCCTCCAAGAGCATCTACTTCTCTTGCAAGATTTGCCTTTGCAGGCCCACCAATACTGGGATTACATGGCATAAGAGCTACAGTATCTATATTAATTGTAAGGATAAGAGTGATACAACCCATTCTGGCTGCAGATAGAGCGGCTTCACATCCAGCATGACCTGCACCTACAACGATTACGTCGTATTTTCTGGGATAAGTAATCATTTTTTATGCTCACCTCAGTAGTTTTACCATTGCATGAATAAATTTCGGGTTTCAGCAAACCTGAAACCCGAAATTCGACTTTATCTTATTCTACATGAAATTTACATGAGATTTCTTTGACAACTCCACTTTTGACAAATTCCATAGCCATTTTTATGGCATTTTTAATAGTTTTTGCTATAGCCCTTCCATGGGTAATTATACATATACCATTTATACCTACAAGAGGGGCACCACCGTGTTCTGTATAATCAAGTCTTTTCTGAGCTTTACTCATAATTGTTTTAAATTCTTCTGAAAAGTTTTTATCAGACCATATTTTCACTGCTTCCTGTTTTAGAAGAGTTACTATGAAATTAGCTACACCTTCACCGGTTTTAAGAACCATATTGCCTGTAAATCCATCACAGACAACTACATTGGCCTTATTAAATAGAAGTTCTGTACCTTCAACATTCCCTATAAAATTTATATCTGCTTTTGATAATAATTTATATGCTTTAAGGGTAAGATCATTTCCTTTGGTAGATTCTTCTCCTATATTCAATAATCCTATTTTGGGTTTTTCTATATTATAAGCAGTCTTTGCGAGTAAATCTCCCATAAGTGCAAATTGAAGCAGAAATTCAGGTTTGCAATCTTTATTAGCTCCTGCATCTAACATAATAACTGTCCCATATATTCCGGGCCAGAGTGTTGCAACAGCCGGTCTCTCTACACCGGGTATACGGCCTATCTTAAAAAGGCATGCTGCTACAGCAGCTCCGGTATTGCCTGCTGAAACCATGGCATCTGCTTCTCCTTCTCCAACTAACTGTGCAGAAACTACTATAGATGCATCTTTTTTCTTTCTGACTCCTTTAGATGGCGATTCCCCCATTTCTATAACCTCAGAAGCATGACGTACCTTAATAAGTTCTGTTTTGGGACAATCTTTAAGATATGTATATATCTGTTTTTCATCACCTACTAAAATTGCTTCTACTCCATATTCCATAGCTCCCTCTACGGCACCCAGAACAATTTCCTTTGGAGCAAAATCTCCTCCCATTGCATCAATGGCTATTCTCATTCTCAAACCACCTTCAAAGTTTGCTTTCATTAGCAAATAAATATAGAAATTTTCTATTCTCCATTTCTCCATTAATAACGTTAAATCCTTCATAGTGGAGAAATATTATAAGCTATCAGCTGAAGATTACAAATACTTACTCTCTATAATACAATTCATAACGAACCATAGATGAATGAAAAGTGAAAAGAAGAAATAATAATCGTTTCGCTTTTTACGATTTATGCCAAATTTCTATCAAGTTTACTTAACTAATCTATTTTGCCTGCCTCCTGATTTTCTAATTCATATAAAATAATACTTAAAGCCACAATACCTGCTGTTTCAGTTCTTAATATTCTTGGCCCCAGAGATACAGGATAAAGACCGGAAGATTTTGCTATTTCAATTTCTTTTTCTGAAAAATCGCCTTCGGGCCCTATGAAAATAAAGATTTTCCTGTTTTTAGTTGTATTTTGAAGAATTTTTTTTAGAGAATTTTGACCTGGATAGAATATAAGCCCTAAATCTTCCTTTTTTATATTACCAAGAGATTGTTCAAAGGTAACAGGTTCTCTTATATCTACAGGCTTTAGCCTGCCAGATTGTTGAAGTGCCGCTATAGATATTTTACGCCATCTTTCGAGTTTTTGTTTATGCACTGTCTTAATACTTCTGGAGGTTATAAGAGGTTGAATTTCCTTTACTCCCAGCTCTGTCCCTTTTTGAACTATAATGTCCATCTTCTGACCTTTTGTTAAAGCCTGGCAGAGACATACAGGTAGAAATGTTTCAACATCCGGATAAGTTATACTTAATATTTCCCCGGTAACTCTATTTTGATTTATATCTGTTGCTCTGACAGAATATTCTTTACCGGAATCATTAAATATTTTAAATATGTCTCCCTTCCTGCATCTTATTACCCGTATTAGATGTTTTGCATCCCCATCTGTAATGTTAACATAATTTGCTTTTATGTTTTCTTCTTTAACATAGTACCTTGGTATGCTCATTTATTTATTAGATAATCATAGGCACCTTTTTTCATAATGTTTACTGCAATTTCCTCATCACCGGCACCTGTGGTTAGAATAAAGGGTGTGTTTTGCAGAAGATCAATAATATCAAATACTGTACCATCAGGGAGAAGATAATCACTAATAACAATATCATAACTTTCAAAACCCGCAATTTGTCTGGTTTCAGATACACTGGATACTATATTATAATCATATAAAAGATTTTTTCTTTTAACCAGACCTTTAAAAACTATCTCATCTATCTCCTTATCTTCTATTAATAAAATTTTATGGTGATCTATCATTTTATTTTTAATATCTTCCTGATTTTAATTCTTTAATTCAAAGGATTTATTGGATTTGGATGATTATCAGGCGGAGGGTTAGGTTCATATGGTTTATTCGGAGTAGAACCATTATAAGGATAAGTGTATGCTGGTTGAACAGGTCTGGTGGCTTCTTCTATCTCTTCAAGATAATTCTCTGCTTTATCTTTATGTTCAGGTTTAATAAAGTTTTGTAAGGATAAAATTTTATTACAATATTTTTTCCCTTCTTCATAGCTTTTTTTTTCTTTATAATCGTATGCTTTCTTAAGATAATTTTCAGCATATTTATTAAGTTTTTCTTGTAACAATTTAAATTCCGAACTATTTTTATCAACCTCTGTGTAATATTCTACAGCCTTTTTAATATTTCCATTTGTATAATACTTATCTCCTAAGGTTATGCATAGTTTGTAAAATCTACTTTTTTTACTGGTATCACCATTTTTAATAATACTTTTCAGCAAATTCAAAGCTTTGCTATAATCTTCTATGGCTATATAGCACTCGACAAGTTGACTTTTTACGTGAGAAAGCTTAGTAGAATTTTTTGGAGACAGTGAAGCTTTTGCCGTCGTATAGTTACTTATAGCTTTATCGTACTCTTTTTGATAATAATATATATCTCCAAGTTCCAGGGATGCTTCTGCTTTAGCAATCTCCTTCTCTTTAAGTACTGTGTAAATTTTTATTGCTTCTTCGGTTTTTTTATAATTTTTATACTTTTGAGCTATCTTAAATAGATCTTCAATATGAGAATCATCTATCTCGAGTTTAATAATTTCATCTAAGTAATATATAGATTCTATGCTTTTATCATCTTTCTCTGTCTCAGTTAGTTTATTAATTCTTTTAATATAGAAATTAATTGCTTCTTTTTTGTTATTCGTATTTATATAGGACTGAGCTATTATTTTAATAATATCTGTATTTATATTTATAGAATCTAACTTAAGTTTTTCAAAACATTCAACTGCTAAATGGTACTTCTTTAAAGTATAAAATTTATTCCCCAGAGCAAAATATTTCCCATTAAGGTATGTCTCTATATTTTCATCGTTATTTTCTACGTCTTTCATAATATCAAGCTCTTTTTTAGCTGCTTCATAATATTGTTCATCTGTCATATATATATCCAGAAGTACTTTATGAAATTCTGGATTATTATTAATATTCAAAGCTTTTTTACAGTACTTTATAGCTGAGGGATTATTTTTCCCTTTTTCTTTTTTTGCCATATATATATAGTAGATTGGATTAATTGATGTAATATACCATATACTGCCTGTAATCAGGAGTATAAAAATAAGGACTATTCCGGCGATAATAAAAGCTATTTTATTAATATTTCTTCCCGAATCAGTTGTGAGTTCTTTAACGTCAGCAATTAAAGCCTGTGATGGGTATGCCATAGATTTAGTAGAATGAAGATTTTTCAGATTGACTGAGGTTTTATCTTTTACTTGTTGATCCGGTAATTGACTGGATTTAAGAGTCTGATTTTCTTTTAAGAATCCACTATTCTGTTTTTTCTTTTTCCTGACATTTTTATCTGACAATAAATTTTCAAGGGCATTTTCCATTTCTTCTGCTGTTTGAAATCTGTCATCTATATCCTGAGAAAGTGCCTGCATAACTATTTCTTCAAGTTCTTCCGATACCACTGGATTAACCTTGCGGAGAGGTTTAAAAGAAAATGGAACAAGAGGCACTTCGCCGGCTAATAAACAATGCATTGTAGCACCCATTGAATATATGTCAGAACGTGGTTCTGCTTTACCATAAAACATTTCCTCCGAAGCAAATACAGGTGTACCAATTGCTGTCATAGTAGTCTGTTTGTCAGGGAAAACCTTTCTTGCTATGCCGAAGTCTACCAGTATAGCTCTATTATCGGAATTCCGAATCATTATATTTCCAGGTTTTAAATCTCTATATACTATTGGCGGGTTTTGATTATGAAGATAATCTAAAGCATCCAGAATATCTATAGCCCATGGAATAACCTGTTCTTCCGGGAGTCCTACAGGAAAAGAAGCTTCCATAATGGAGGATAAATCATGGCCTTCTACAAAATCCATTACCAGGTAATATCGTCCGTGTTCTATAAAATAATCCAGTACAACAGGAAGATTAGGATGTCTTAGAACATGAAGAATTTCTGCTTCTTTTTGAAAAGCCTGTATCATATATTGCTGTTCAGCTGTATTACTTGTTTGAGAACGCATTTCCTTTACTGCACAATGTCTGTCAGTAAATCTCATGTCTACTGCCAGATAAATGGCACCCATACCTCCGGCTTTTATTTTACGTTTTATGGCATATCTTTTGTCAAGTACTACTCCACCTTTTAGAGCGCCGCTTTCTGTGAGGTTTACCACTTTATCCCCGCAACCTTTACAAAATTTGGCATCTTCCTTGTTCTGATAACCACATTTGTCACAGAATATCATCTGATTAAACCTCAAGGATTATAATTCTTATAATAAATACTTTTTTTTATTATACCAGAAAGCTTTAATTATGTATATACAGTGATGAAATAACTTTTTAGAATTATATTTTTTTATTCATACAGATTTATTTATAGAAGGAAAAGAATAAATTTTATTGAATTTTTTTATATAAATTTATTTTGAAAGGGAACCTCTGACTTTGAAAAAAAAGTATTTTAAACTTTCAGTATTTATCATTGTTATTCTTTTATTTACTTTTAAATGTTTTGTCACTTTTGGTGAGACATCAAAAGAAGTTAAAAATATTGCAAATCAAGCCAAGACTCTTATAAAGGAAGGCAAGTACTTAAAAGCTATAGAAAAACTGGAAAAGGCCAGAAAGTTTGATGCGAATTACGGGCCTATATATTTTTACCTTGGTCTGGCTTATCATTTAGATGCCAGAGATTTTAATAAAGCAATAGTTCATTATAAAAGATATATTAATCTATCTCCTGAGGATGAATATGTAAATGTTGCTAAATATAATATAGGTGATTGTTATCTATGTCTGGATCTTAAAGAGGATGCTATTAAGTGGCTGAATAAAGCAAAGGAAGAATTTTATAATAATAACGATGCAAAGTATTATAAAATGGCTTTGAATAAACTGATAGATATAACTTCTGGAGCGAAACGCCAGGCCTATGTGAAAGAAAGAGATAACCCCCGTCCTACTGTTACACCTAAAGTATCGGTTATCCTTAAAACTACGCCTACCCCAAAACCAACAGATACACCTGTTTCTGAAATTACAATTCCTCCTCTACCGACTAATACACCTGTTCCTTTATCACAACCTACCGATACACCTGTTCCTTTACCACAACCTACCGATACACCTGTTCCTTTACCGCAACCTACCAATACGTCTGTACCTCTTCCTGCTGATACTGTTGTTCCTCTGCCAGAACCTACTTCTACACCTGTAATTCCTGTTATGACAACACCTGTTACTATTATAAGTAATGAGATGATTTTAATACCTGCCGGTCATTTCTGGATGGGATCTGATAAAACGGATAAGGATGCATTACCACAGGAAAAACCCAAACATAAAGTATATCTGAGAGATTATAAAATAGACAGATATGAAGTGTCAAATGCTCAATACTGTGAATTTCTGAAGGCAAAAAAAGCTGAAGGAGATGGAAGATATAAGTGGATTGATATAGATAACAAAGAATGTAGAATTGCGAGACACAATGGTAGTTATATTGTTGAAGACGGATATGAAAATTATCCTGTTGTATGTGTTTCCTGGTATGGCGCCAATGAATTTGGCACCTGGACCGGAAAAAGTTTACCTACTGAGGCAGAGTGGGAAAAAGCATCAAGAGGAACATCTGGAAGAATATACCCCTGGGGTAATGTATGGGATCCTCTGAAATGTGTTAACAGTATTGGTGGAGAAAAAGGAATACTTATGGAAATAGGTAAGTCTATTGAAAGCCCTACACCAGATTATAAAATTATGAATATGGCCAGTAATATTTCGGAATGGTGTTCTGATTATTACAGTGAAGATTATTATACAGTAAGTCCCAATAATAATCCTTTCGGCCCTGATAGTGGTTCTCTGAAATCAGTCCGTGGCGGCAATTATAAAAGTGACAAGATATTTTATTTTCGAACAACCTATCGCAGAGGGATTAATCCCACTGAAACACATCCTTTAATTGGTTTCAGACTGGTGACAATTTTTCAATAGAAAGATTTTCTTGTTTTTTCTATATATTTAAACTATAATAAAAGATCAAATTATATTTAAGGAGGAGAATATACTGAAAAAAATAATTCTTTCTGTCTTCCTTGGTTTTTTTCTCTTCTCTTTATTACCTGGATGTAATAAAGAGAAAACCTCTCTGGAAAATACTCCTGTACCTACTCTATCGGAAATAACTCCTGAAGCTACAGTTTCTGTGACAGTTTCGCCTGGTGCTCTTGTCACTCCTTATGCTACAGATAAACCTTCCGGGGGAACACCGGTTTCTTCAGAAAATTCGAAACCGACTGTAACTGCAGAAATAAGAGTCCGCCACATAGTAGTAAAAACGAAAGAAGAGGCAGAGGAAATACTGGCAAGATTAAAAAAAGGTGAGGATTTTACTAAAGTGGCTCTTGAAAAATCTCTCTGTCCTTCTAAAGCACAGGGCGGTGATCTGGGGCTTTTCTCCAGAGGTAGTAATCTGGTAAAAGAGTTTGAAGATGCTTCTTTTTTACTTGAAGTTGGTGAAATAAGTAAGCCTGTTCAAACAAAGTTCGGCTGGCATATTATACAGAGGATAGAACCAGATATGAAAATTGAGAGAGAAACTGTAAGGGTTTGTCATATACAGGTTCCTACTGAAAAAGAGGCAGAAGAAATACTGGGGAGATTGAAAAAAGGGGAAGATTTTATTAAATTGGCTCTTGAAAAATCTTATTGTAATTCCAGGAAAGAAGGTGGAGTTATAAAGCCATTTTCCAGGGGGATTATGGGATTACAATTAAAAGAATTTGAAGATGCTGCTTTTGCCCTTAAGGTTGGTGAAATCAGTAAACCAGTAAAAACAAGGTTCGGGTGGCATATTATAAAAAGAATAGATATGGAGATGAAGATTATCATGCCAGAATTAAAAAAGATTAAAGCCAGTCATATACTGGTAGATACAAAAGAAGAAGCAGATGAACTCTACAAGTTAGTAAAAGAAAAGAAATCTGACTTTGCTAAACTCGCAAAGGAAAATTCAAAGTGTCCTTCAAAGAATCAGGGTGGTGATCTCGGTGAATTTACACAGGGTGATATGGTAAGAGAATTTGAAGATGCCGCTTTTTCGCTTAAAGTTGGTGAAATCAGTAAACCAGTAAAAACACAATTTGGATGGCATATTATAGAAAGAACTGAATAATTATCTATATTTTTTATTGTTAACAAAATATTAACATTTTGCTATTTACTATATATGTTTTATAGTATACAATAAGTATATGAGGGAATTAGAGAGATTTCATTAATCTTAGAAGGAGAGATTTAAATGGATAGTTTAAATGTAAATGTTCAGAAGGGATCGACCAGGTTCATAACAAGTAAACAACCTGAAAAGTCGGAACCTAAAGACAGAGTAGACCTTTTAAATGAACAGGTTGATAAAGGAACATTATCAAAGGATATAGCTGCCAGATTAAAAGAACTTAAAAAGCAGAATATTCAGGATAATCAACCGGATACAGGAGTGACAAAATGTTATTTACCTGTGTATGGCGATGACTATGGCCCCTGGTTTAAAGGTAAAGATGAGAAAATATTATTCCCGAAACCTCCTCTGTGCTATCTTCCGATGAAAGAGGGAATAACAGTTGATCCACCCATACTCTGTTATGCACCAATGAAAGATAAAGCAATAATTGATCCACCCATACTCTGTTATGCACCAATGAAAGCAGAAGAAAAAATGTGGCCCAAACCTTTATGCTACCTTGCAGGATAATATAGCTTGTTCTGAGACAGAGAAAAAGAATAGGATATCCTATTCTTTTTAATTTTTATAAAAAGGGTTTATCTTTAGAATAAAGAAAAAAAAAGAGAATCTTTTTTTGTGGGAGTAATATTTTATAAGGAGATTATTTTATTAATGAAAGAAAAGGAGAATCCCTATTCTAAACTGAACTATATTTTAGAGTTGACGGAAAAATGTAATAACAGATGCTATTACTGTTATAATATCTGGAAAATGGAAGGTCGTGGAGGTTCAAAAAAAGAACTTACCACTAAAGAATGGAAGTTTGTCATAAAAAAGCTTCGACAAGAAACAGGCTGTACCCACCTGGCCATAACCGGAGGAGAACCTACTCTCAGACCTGATTTTTTAGAAATACTTGGTTTTATAGATAATATGGGTATAAGTCCGGTTTTAATTACAAATGGAAGTAGATTAACAAAAGAATTTATAAGAGATTGTATGGAAAGAGGAGTAAGACTTTTTGAGTTGCCTCTCCTCGGCCCGAACAGGGAAATCCATAATGCAATCTCCAGAAATGAATGTTGGGATAGTGTTATTGAGGCACTGGTGGATATAAGGACAATGTATGGACGTCCAATAGTGGTATTTGTTGCTACCAATAAGAATATACCTTATTTCGAAGAAACTCTGAAACTTGCCATAGCACTTGATACAGGTGGTATGATGTTAAATCGTTTTAATCCCGGTGGGGAGGGTATAAAATATCTGGATGAACTTTTACCTTCTGCAGAAGATTTTGAAAAGGTACTTGAAATTGCCAATCGTCTTGCCTATGAATATAGATATCCCATAAGTTGCTCCATCCCTGTTCTTCCATGTATTATAAATATGGCAAATTATCCTTATCTTTCAACAGGTTTCTGTGCTGCAGGAACAGATAGAGCATATTACACTATAGGTGCAGATGGACGAATGAGACCATGTAATCATACGACTACAGTTCTTGGAAATTTTCTTACTGAAAAATTTGAAGATATGATAAATAAACCTGTTATGAAGGAATTTGTAAAGGCTATACCACCCATTTGTGAACCCTGTCCTATGGCCAGAGAGTGCCAGGGAGGATGTAAGGCTACTGCAGAGGTATGCTACGGATCTCCCAGGGAAATGGATCCATTTCTTAAAAAGAATCTTCACCGCCATCCTGCTTACAGTGGTGATTATTCAGGAGAGATATAAGTAATGAAGGAAACACAGAATCCCTATTCTAAACTCCATTATGTAATAGAACTTACGGAAAAATGTAATAACAGATGCCATTACTGTTATAATGTATGGAAACTTGATAGAACAGAAAAATCTTCAGGGGACCTTACAACAGAACAGTGGAAATTTCTTATAGATAAACTGCACAGGGAAACAGGTTGTACCCACATAAGTATTTCAGGAGGAGAACCCACCATAAGGGAAGATTTTATGGAAATTCTTTCCCATATTCACAGTTTTCAGATAGAGTCTATTTTGATTACCAATGGAAGTAATCTTTCCAGAGAATTTATAATAAAATGTATGGAAAGAGGAGTAAGAACTTTTGAATTACCCCTTCTGGGACCTACAAGAGAGCTACATAATGAGATTGCGGGAAATGATTGCTGGGATAAGATTATAGAAGGTATTGTAGACATAAGATCCAGTGGAGGCAGACCTGTAGTAGTTTTTGTAGCGACAAATAAAAATCTTCCATATTTTGAAGAAACCTTAAAACTTGCCATAGCACTGGAAACTGATTGTATGATGCTTAACAGATTTAATCCCGGCGGAGAAGGTCTCCGCCATATAGAAGAGCTTTTACCTGATGTTCCATCTTTTGAGAAGGCTATGGAAATTGCCAATAGATATGCCCGGGAATACAGATATGCAATAGCGAGTTCTATACCTGTCCAACCCTGTCTTATAAATCTGACTCTCTATCCCTATGTGAGAGTTGGATTCTGTGTGGCAGGAACAGAAAATGGTTATTTTACTATAGGCCCTGATGGAAAAATAAGACCCTGTAATCACAGTGTGTCTATCCTGGGGGATTTTTTTAAAGAGACCTTTGAAGAAATTATAAAGAAGCCTTTAGTTGAAAAGTTTAGAGTAGCTGTTCCTGAGATATGTAAAGTCTGTTCTCTTTCAGTAATCTGTCAGGGCGGCTGTAAAGCCGCTGCCGAGGTTTGTTCCGGTTCTCCCGGAGATTTAGATCCTTTTTTAAAGAAAAATCTTCATCTCCATCCAGCTTATTTAAAGGACCATCCTGCTCATAGTATGAGGGAGAAGTTAAAAGCAATGGAAGAACAGCAATGTCATGGAAGATAGATGCAAATTTCATCTTTGATTACGTCGTAAATTAGTTAACTTTTTCATAATGCCTCCTTTCTTCAGAAATTATATCTCTGGTAGAGAGTATTAATGCCCTTTTATTTTTCTTATATACAAAGAAAATAATTAAATATCTTCCTCCCTCAGACTGTCCAAATGCAACATAGACACTTTCGTTAGTTCTATGACCTTTTTTAATAAATCTAAAGTAAGGTTTCTTATTTAAAGAAGGGATCTATGAACTCCCGGCGTACCTGAGTTTCATTATACTGGCCTGATTTATAGGCTACTATGTTGTTATAAAATCTATCTGTTAATTCTTTAAGCCCAGTCAACTTTTTCTTCCATACCAAGAGGATGCTTCAGAGGGTCCCCTATAGGTAACCAGGGAAACAAAAGAGGTGTTTTATTATACTTTTCCTGATATAACTGAGTGTAAAGATTCAGTCCTGCAGTAAAACCTGTGGAAAGAGCAGTAATGACTCCTGAAACAGGTGTTACAATATTACCTGCTGCTACTACCCCACAAATTCCTGTGTTACCATTATTATCTGCTTTTATATAACCTTCTTTTAGGGTTATACCACTATCTTTAAGGAAATCAGTTACTTTTGTTTTCATCGTATAAGAATTATAATCCACCAGCATTTTCCTGTATTCCCCTGTGTTAACTTCATTACCGGCTTCATCCAGTAAGATACATTCCACATTATTAGATGATTCTTTTTTAACTCTTACACTTCCATAATGAATCTTAAGGCCTTCATATTTGTTTTCTACCTCAGGATTTAACTTTTCTTCCATTATGACAGAGATTTTTATGTCAGGTCTCAGGCTTTTTAATTTTAATGCAAGTTCTGCTGTTCCATGTCCTCCACCAAGAATAAGTATTTTAATATCTTTTTCTTCCGGTAGAAAAGTTGCTTCCAGTTCTATAGGACTGAACATAACCCTGATATTTTTTGTAAATTTTACAAGATTTCCATGGGGGAAAAATCCTGTACATATGGCAATTTTTTTTCCTTTATATATATCTTTATTTGTTTTTATTGTCTTTATGTCACTCTTTAAATTTACTTCTATTACTTTTTCATGTTCAATTATTTGTACACCTGCTTCTTTAGCATCTATAGCGAGAAAATTCATCACTTTATGTCCCATAAAGAACCATTTATGAGTTACCCTGAGTTTTCCATATTTTGCAAAGTTTCCTATTTCTCCTTCTTCTATTATAAGGCTTGAAAATAGTCCTGAAGAATTTATTGGTATACCGGTTGCTCCTGTTATGGCACATATAAGGCCTGCGGGGCCTCCTCCTATTGTTATAAGATCATAGATTTGTTCTGTCATATTCCTTGTCCTTTCACATATCTATCTGTTTTCCTGCTTACATTATTATAACAAAAACCTGTTATTATGTATATATTTATTACTTGACAAAAAAGACGCTATTATATATTCTATAAAATGAAAGAATTTTAATTCTTTTAGATAGGAGAGTTTGAGTATGTTTGACACAGTAAAAGAACTAAATGATAAATATACAGAATTAGAAAAAGAGTTGTGTATACCCGGTGTAATTGCCAATAAAGAAAAGTATAGAGAACTGCTTAGAAGTATGTCAGAACTGGAAGAAATAGTAAGTATTTACAGAGAATATCTAAAAGTAAAAAGAGAACAGGAAGAAACCCTGGAATTAATAGAAATGGAAGAGGATGAAGAAGCTGTAAATCTTGCACAGGAAGAACTTGAAGAACTGAAAATGAAAGAAAATGAATTAGAGGAGCAGTTAAATGATCTCCTTTCTTATAAAGATCCCAATGATGATAAGAATATAATTATGGAAATACGGGCAGGAACAGGAGGAGAAGAAGCCTGCCTCTTTGCTGCAGATTTATTCAGAATGTATTCGCGATTTGCTGAAAACAGGAAATGGAAAGTGGAGATTATTAATACTAACAGGACAGGACTTGGAGGTTTAAAGGAAATTGTATTCGAGATAAAAGGCAAAAAAGTTTACAGTATTTTGAAATATGAGAGCGGTGTTCACAGGGTTCAGAGAGTGCCATCTACCGAAGCCAGTGGAAGAATACATACCTCTACTGCTACAGTGGCAGTTCTACCGGAAGCTGAAGATGTGGATGATGTTAAAATTAACCCGGTAGATCTTAAGATAGATACATATCGTTCCAGTGGAGCAGGAGGGCAACATGTAAATAAAACGGATTCTGCTGTAAGAATAACCCATCTTCCTACTGGTCTCGTAGTAGCATGTCAGGATCAACGTTCACAACATCAGAACAGGGATAAAGCTATGAGAGTTCTTAAGGCTCATCTTCTGGATATAATGATAAAAGAACAGCAAAGTGATATAGACGAAAAGAGAAGAGGCCAGGTAGGAAGCGGTGAACGATGTGAAAAGATAAGAACCTATAATTTTCCCCAGGGACGTATAACTGATCACAGAATAAACCTTACATTACATAATTTAGAAGCAATACTGGATGGAGATTTAGAGGATTTTGTAGAAGCCTTTAATAAATATGATAAGGAACAGAGACTTAAGGCAATTGCTTAAATGGTGAAAGGTGAAACGTGAAAAGTGAGGAGTGAGCAGAAATGAAAAGTGAAATGAAGTCTCTGAGAAGCAGACAAAGTGAAAAGAAGGGACATATACTTGGTACCGCTTCAGGTAAAAGAGTATCCCCAAAACATATACACCTGTCCCTGTCCGGGCTCTGGAGCAAAAGATATGCCGTCAAAGGAGAAAGTTATAACTTGAATAAATACAAAACTGTAGATTACTGTAATAACAGATTTCATTGTAACAGGAACATAGATTTTGCGTAAGAGCCCGGACAGGGACAGGCTTGTGAGATGGGTACTAATAATCAGTTACTATTACACTATCCTTTCATGTCTCACGTCTCCTCTCACCTATAATTATGAAACTACTTATAAGAGATACTTTAAAATGGGCTGAAGAAGAAATAAAGAAATCTACAGATTCTGCTATCCCTTCCAGAGAAGCTGAGATACTGTTAGAATACGTTTTAAACATAAGCCGTGAAAAGCTTTATGTGAAATTACAGGATATATTTCCTGCTGAGTCCCTTGAAGAATATAAATCCCTGGTAATAGAAAGAACCCTGGGAAAACCTCTTGCATATATAATAAAGAAAAAAGAATTTATGTCTCTAGAGTTTTTTGTTACATCTTCTGTTTTAATCCCCAGGCCTGAGACTGAAATCCTTGTAGAAGAAGTAATAAAATGGGCAAAAAATATAAAAAATCCTCTTGTACTTGATATTGGTACAGGTTCCGGCTGTATTGCTCTGAGTCTTTCTAAATATCTGGAAGAGAGTTTTATATATGCCTCTGATATCTCCGAAAAAGCACTTTATATTGCCAGAAAAAATGCATTAAATCTTGGATTAAGCCATAAGGTATTTTTTTACTGTGGAAATCTATTTGAACCAGTAAAAAATAATAAAAAAGTTTTTTTTGATGTAATTGTTTCAAATCCACCTTATATATCTCCTTCGGAATTCCCAGAACTTTCTGTTAAAGATTATGAACCGAGAGAAGCTCTTTTAAGTCAGGAAGAGGGATTTTTTTTCTTTAAAAGGATAATTTCAGATGCATCAGATTATTTGAAAACAGGGGGACTCCTGGCACTGGAAGCAGGTATTGGACAGGCAGAAAGAGTCTGTGAACTAATGAAATATCATAAATTTGAGAATATAAGTGTTGTAAAAGATTTAAGTGGAATAGACAGGGTTATTATGGGTGAATTAAAATCTAGCTTCCAAATAATTTAGCCCAGAAACTTTTAGGTCCTTCCATTGCTTGTAGAGCTATTTCAGTTTCTTTTTTTACTTCCTCAGAAGAATTTTTCTTTAAAAGCTTAATATGTGGTATAGCCTTTTTATCTCCTATTCTGGTTAAAGCTTTAATAACTGCAATTTGAATAGTGGATGAGCTATTATTCAAAAGATTCGTCAGTGCTGAAATTACTTCTTCATCTATTTTATTGCTCAAAGCCTCGATAATTGTTAATTTCAGCGATTCTTCTCCTGTTTGAAGGGTTTTTAATAAGGCAGTGATAGCTTCAGAATGATTTATCATACCAAGGCCCTTTGCACTTATATGTTTTAGATTTTCTTCTCCCCCTGATAGAGAATCTATTAATATGCTGCAGGTAGATGGAGAACCTATATTTATAATTGCCTGAAGGGCTAATTCCCTGATTTCTGGATTTTTTTCTCCCATGGCCCTTTGAAGAAATTCTAACATGTCTTCTCTGGGGTTAATTTGATTTATAGTTTTGAGTATCTCTTTTTTTACTTCTATACATTCAGTAGAAAGAAATAAATCTTTAAAAAGATCCATATCTTCATCATGCAATCTCCCGAGAGCTCTTATAATTAATTTCTGGAATACCGGATTTTTGACATTAAGCTCATTTTTTAGACGTTCCACACCATTATCAGTTAAATTACCTATATCAAAGAATATTTCCACCACCAGATCCTGTGTGATTTCATCTGCTTTATTTAATTCTTCTGAAAGGGGAAGAAGAGATGAGGAACATATAAAAAAGATAGAGTCACGCATTATTTTTAGTGTTTTTTCGCTATTATTTTTTAATTCTCTTACAAGGTATTTTACTGATCCGGGAATCTTCATTTTTCCAAGACATTTTGCAGCAATACCCCTTATGTTTTCATTTTCATGAGTTAAAATTTTAATGAGTTCATCTTCTGCAGGTTCTCCAATTTTTATAAGAGCATCTGCTGCCAGTTTGTTTTCTATAACCTCTATAAGGGGTTTAATTGATGGCAGTCCAATTTTTATGAGAGCATCTGCTGAAGAAACTGCAACATTCATAAACTGGTCATCAAGTTTTTTAATTAATACAGGCACAGCTTCTTCATTACCGATTTCTCCAATGGCTATAGAAGCGAGTCTTCTTACATTTACATCCCTGTCTTCTTCCAGAGCTATTATAAGAGCGCTCAATGCCAGAGGGTCTTTAATTTGCCCCAGTGATACGGCTGCAGCACTTCTGACATCTGAATCTTTATCTTTTAAAAGATTAATCAGATCTTGAACCGGTTTTGAGTTCCCTATTTCCCCTAGAGCTTTTGCTGCAGAAACTTTTGCTGTTTCATCTTTTAGAGACTCTATAATAGGATCTATAGATCTTTCGTCCCCTATTGTACCAAGGGCTTCTAAAGCAGCATTTTTTATCATAATATTACTGGTAGCTAATGTTTTTATAAGAGACTCTACTGCTACTCTTTCTTTTATTTCTCCCAGAAGTTTTATAGCAGCAATTTTGACTTTTTTTTCTATATCAGATGTGATATGGGAAGGAAATTTTTCCATATCTATTAAGATTATGAGTTTCCTTATATCATCCTTATTTTTTGTTTCTTTAATTTCCTTTATATTTTTGATGATATGAGACAGGTTTTCTTCATTCAGTTTTTGAAATAAGAGATTAATTTCTTCCATATTATACCAATCTTATGCATAAAGCTCAGAATATCATCCATTACGTATTATGAATTATATAAATTATTATTAGCTTTCAGCAATCAACCCTCAATTTTCAGCTTTTTCCTTGATCTGATAACTTTAAACATAAAATTCTCATTGTGAAGCTGTTTTCCCTTTAAATATTTTAAAAATTTCTCGACTTTATTTTCCTGTAGTGATAAAATTATATTATACTTTGTAAAGGAGATATTTATGAAATTAGCAGATGAGAGGCTTATAAAATGGATGATGGATAACCCCCAGGAATCCATCAAAACTTATGGAGAAATAGACAATGAAATGCGTGCCAGAAAATGTATCTTTTTCTGTAATTTTTTGGAGACTTTTATAATTATTTTAAAGATATCCCTCATATATTTATCTTCAGGTCTGTTGCAGATCTGAACCTCTCTTGCCAGCTGTTCAATTGGTATATTATTTTTAAGTTTATATCTGATAATTTCTTTAACAATAAGTTCACGTTTTTTTAATAGTCTCATAATTTCTTCATCAATTATATCAATCTGTTCCCTGTAGATCTTCAGCTCTTCTAACATAGTATTTATTCCTTCCCTAATTGTTCGAATAATATTTTTCTCATTAAATTTTCAGACGGTTCTTTACCTGTCCAGAGCTTATACTGTTCAATTCCCTGATAAAGTAACATTTCATAACCTTCCACTACTGTGGAACCTACGGCTATGGCATCTCTGAGCATTTTTGTCATCATAGGTCTGTAGACAATATCAAATACTACTTTTCCTTTAAGAAAATCTTTTTCAACTATACTCTCATTAATATGAGGATACATACCGATAGAAGTAGTATTTATTATAATATGATAATTGTATTTATAAATGTCTTCAAGAGGGCAGATTTTCATATCAAGTTCTTCTGCAAGTTTCATAGCTCTTTCTTCTGTTCTATTGGCTATAATAACAGAAAATTCTTTTTCTTTTAATCCATAGCAAATTGCTCTTGCTGCCCCGCCGGCTCCCAGTACCAGGACTTTTCTATCTTTGAGTTCAGTTTTTTTGCTTAAAGCATCTATAGCACCCTTACAGTCAGTGTTATAACCTGTGAGTTTCCCATCTTTATTTACAATAGTATTTACGGCGCCTATTTTTTTTGCTCTATCTTCTATATCATCCAGATATTTAATTATATCGATTTTGTGGGGAATAGTTACGGCAGAACCGAAAAAATTAAATTTTTTAAAATTTTTCATAAATTCTTCCAGGTCTTCCTTTTCTGTTTTAAAAGGTATATATGTGTAATTTTCCCCCTGTTCTCTAAAATTGACATTGTGCATGTATTTGGATAGGGAATTTTCTGCATAACTTCCTGTTACACCCAGAATTTTTGTATTTTTATTTAAGAGATTAATATTATAAAGGTCTATTAAATCCTCTATGGCAATCTGGCCTTCTGCAGTTTTAGAGTCATTCGAAAGAGAAGCAAAAGTAAGAAAAGAACCATATTTTGCTCCTAAGATTCTTGAGATCTGTCCCTTAAGACCCATACAGAAAGAAATAAGATTTTTATTATTTTTCAATAGTTCAAAGTGTTTGAAATTATCATTTATGGACTCACCAAAAGTGACTATTTTTATTATATGAGGTTTTAGTTTTTTTATTCTCCCATAAATACTTTTTATTTTCCCGGGGGTTTCTTTAAAATTATGATAGGAACAAATTATTTTTGTATTTTCCTTATTCTCTATGAGGGAAGAAATAATTTCTTCTCCTGAAGATAATTCTATATCAACATAATCCGCCTTTAATCTGATGGATTTTTTTAATAAATTTAACCTTTCTTCCTCACTACCACTGAACCGTCCTCCTTCATCTGTCTTTCTGATAGTTATAATGATAGGTTTTGTTCTCTTTTTTAATAACTCCTCCAGGGTACTTTCGTTTATATCCTTCATATAATCGATTCTTACTTCGATTATATCTGCTGATTTCTCTGCTTCTTTCAGATCCAGAAGGGTTTCTTTAATATTATCTCTTCCGAGAGAGATACAGATTGCAGTGGATTTCATAAAAGATCACTCATTTGAAAGAATTTTACACTATTATAGCTTTTGCTCATATGCTGCTATGGCTCCAGGGTTGACCGATGAAATTACTCTTTAAAGGAGTAAAGGGATGGTTGTTACATAAGTATTTGTAGTGGTATCTATTACTTTTACGGCAGGATTCTTCTTTATATCCTGAACCAGTCCCTGAATACTCCCAGTTTCAGATTCCTGTGATAAAGCCAGAAAATCCACATTGAGAATCATTATGAGGAATAAAAGTAAAATTATTCTGATGAAAATTTTCATGAATATCATCTCCCTGAAGTTCTGAACATAAATTCCAGGTAAAATCGTAAAAATCCTTGAAAAAGAAAAAATTTAAAAAATTTTATTAAACAGGCAGGAATAAAAATTAATATATAGAATACCATTAAGTAAAAATCTCATAAAAATGAGGAGATGCTCATCTCCTTGTTTTTTAATTTTACTGATTTAATTGAAGCAGGAGTTGAAGAAGTATCTGACAGAAACATACACGTTCCGGTCAGGAGGGTGTAATCCCCTCCCTCTCCTTTATACCGCTTATCCAGGTGCGGGGTCCCGTAAGGACCGGCTGTGAGTCGCCAGCATCGTGGCTCCGGGTTCAATTCCCCCATAGGCGGTCAGTGTCATAAAGAGTGAAAAGTGAAACGAAGTCCTTCCAAAGCAGTCAAAGTGAAAAGTGAAAAGAAATTTTAACCTCTCATTTTTGACTTTTCACGAATAAACTATCCTTATCTGCCTTCCTGAAATATGACCGATATGCTTTTGTTTCTTCCAGTAATTCCTTTAATTCAGAAGAAATTTTATTTGTCTCACTGCTTATCAGAGAAGTTCCTTCTGTAATTAACAATCCCTCTTCATTTTCTCCGGGAATACTTATATGGCCCCTGGCAGAGAGCCAATCGAGTCCCTTCCTTACCGTTATTTCACGATGGCCCGTGAGGGCAGAAAATTTTAAAATATTTACTCTTCCCTTATTTGATTTCAGGGCATATTTTGCAAGACCTGCCAGATGTTTTAAAAAAGCCTCCAGTCCATCAAGAGGAGGGTCTACCGCAAAGAGATAAACCTTTGATGGAGAGACTTTATTAAGAATAGATTTTAACTCTTCCGGCCCGGGCGGTGTTGTCCATATAACCAGAAGATCCGAAAGATTTAATTCATAACGATTTTTTCCTGAATTTTCTTTTTCTCCTTCCATCCAGATCTGAAGGCCGGGGATTTCCCGGAGACTCTGTAACAGAGCTTCAGGTTCCTCTTCGTCACGATAATCAATAATTTCTATTGCAGGAGATTGAATTACATTTATTTTGTCTTCATCTGCTTTCCAGTCTACCCATTCCAGTTGAAGTTCCTTCTGTCCCTGATAATTACTTGATCTCATAAGATAGGCCAGATGAAATCTTCCTTCCGGTAAAGAATAATTCTGCCCCTGCCACCATACCACTCTCTGAGAATTTCCTTCCTCGTCTTCCACCATCAGAAGGCGATGCTCACCTCTTTTCCCGATTCTACTGTGGCCTTTTATGGAAAGTCCTCTGGAAGCAAATAGAGGCACTGTATTACCGGGGCCAAAGGGAGATAGAATCTGTAACTCCTCTGAAAGTTCCACAGATAGTATGGAAAGTGGCAAATATCCATCTAATTCAAGGGTTTCTTTATATTCTCTCCTCTGCTCCTTCAGGATACGGGATAAAGAACAGCGAAATGCAGGAATAAGTTCGGGAAGAATGGAAAGTCCTGCTGCCATAGGATGACCGCCGAAACCAAGAAGTATCTCCTGGTTAAGGGAAATGGCGGCAGATATATTACATCCTTTTATAGAACGGGCAGAACCCCTGCACGGTTCACCGGGAGGTGTGGTGATGAGAATAGCAGGTTTATTATAAATTTCCACAAGACGACTGGCTACTATACCTATTATCCCTGCAGGCCAGTTCGGATGTGAAAGAACGATAGCTTCATAATCCAGTAGTTCTGGATTAAGTTCAATCTGATGGATAGCTGCCTGGAGAACCTGTTCACCTAACACTTTTCGTCGTTCATTGAACCCTTCCAGCATGTCAATCAGAATACGGGCCCTTTCAGGATTTTCTGTAGTAAGGAGTTCCACTGCCAGATTCGCATCGGACAACCGCCCAAGGGCATTGAGACGAGGCCCCAGACCGAATCCTATATGTTCTTCGGAAATACGGCCCGGGTTAAGACCTGCCTTTTCCATCATTAATCGAAGACCTATTCGCTCTGTATTTCTCAGGACTTTAAGCCCTTTCTGCAAAAGATATCTCGTATCTCCTGTCTGGACAACTACATCAGAAACGATTCCGAGAGCCACAAGATCAAGATATCTGTATATTTCATCAGATCTTTTAGCCTTTCTGTATAGTTCTTCCATAACCTTGTAAGCACATCCCACACCGGGTAGTTCTCTCAGAGGATGACCTTCTGAAAGCATTTTAGGATTCACTATTGAGTGAGCTTTCGGAAGAGTTGAAGGCACATCATGATGATCCGTTATAATGACATCCATTCCCTCCTGAGTAACATAGCTGACTTCTTTATGATTTCCCATACCTGTATCACAGGTTATTAAAAGTTTTATACCTTCTGTAATTAATCTCTTTAAACCGGCACTATTAAGACCATGAGATTCAGTCTGTCTCAGAGGTATATAGTAGGTAACGTTACCTCCCAGACTTTGAATGCCTGAAACGAGAAGGGAAGTAGATGTCTGACCATCCACGTCGAAATCACCCCAGACACAGACAGGTTCTCCGGTTTTAATAGCATATTCCAGGCGTTCCACTGCTTCAGGAAGGTCAGGAATATCTGACGGCGGGGAAGGGGTGAAGCACTTAGGATCCAGAAAAGCTCTGGCTTTAGCGAGTTCATTGAACCCACGCCTCAGTAAAATTTTTTCAACCAGAGGGTGAAGGGTTAGAGATTTTTGAAATTCTTCCGGGATGGTAATATTTCCCGGTTCAATCCATTCTTTCATAATAAATTAACCTGTAATTATAGCATATTACTCTATCAATCCGTCCAGAATTTTTTCAACAACCCTGTCTTCACAGGTTTATCTGTAATGATATTTACATGAATTTCTACGGCATCTTCTATATGAATAAAATAGTTAAAAGGAGAACCGGAAACGCCGGGGATGCCGGTGGAAGAATAAGTTTTTTTCGAGTCCGTCGTAGAAATTAAGGGAGTTTCCGGAAGATTTTCTTCAGTAAAAATATTTGCTGCAGATTTTTTTAGTTTTTCTAGCTCTTGCCATTCCATATTTTCAGATACGATTGAAGTGTCAACTTTATCCAGAACTGTTTCTCCGGAAGGTGGCTTATTAGTCTTTCTCTGGTACCGGTAATCCTGAAAGCTTATTCTATTGATTTTTTAATATCCATTTCCTGAGACTTCTAATCTGTTTTTAATAATTTAAGGACAATTAAATAATATCACACATAAGAGTAGTTTTAAATAGCTTAATTGTTAACAAAATGTAAAATAATAGGTAGATGAACAGCTTCTTTTAAATACTATCTACAGCAGGGAAGATTTCAGCGAATAATCAATAAGGAAGGTGAGAAACACCTTCCTTATAAATAACTGCCCCGTCTTACTTATTCATTAAACCTTTATTAAAGTAAGATTTCCATTTACTATGGCCTCAGTACTTGCCTTCTGGGAGGCAGTGCATATATCCACTCTTCCAAAGCCTTTATTGGTGAAGGCTCCTCCCGTATCTACTGCCTTGAAGATTATCTGTTTTCCGTATTTCTTTTCCATTTCAGGAATGCGGAAGGTATCGCCATATTTAATTTTTCCGCTCTTATAGAGATTTTTATCTAAAGCTATGGATACATAGGGAGCTTTTCCACTGAGGAAATCCTGAAGGGTATTTAATTTTTTGCCTCTCATATCATAAAAACCACCTTCCATAGCACTGTTGTCAGGGTAATAACCGGTTGCCTTTGCCGTGCCCATGGTCTGTCCATTTATTGGCCCTGCCGGCGCTCCTCCACCTGGCTGTGCTCCTCCTGTACCTCCTGCAGGGACAGCTCCTCCGCCAGGTTCTGCTCCTGTGCCTCCTACCGGCGCTCTACTACCTCCCGGGGCACCTCCACCCATACCGGAGAGACCTCCGCCCATACCCGGCATAGCTCCACCCATACCTGGGAAGCCACCTCCCATACCCGGCACACCTCCGCCCATCATTCCAGGCATTCCACCCATCATTCCGGGCATCATTCCACTCATAAAGGGATTTGCTCCTCCACCCATCATCATCATCATCATCTGCATCATCATCATCATCATCTGCATCATCTGCATCATAGGATTCTGCTGCATACCGATGAAATTACCAATGCAATTTTCCACTGCATGCCCAAGTCTCGGCCCTGGCATTGCTCCAAGCATTGGCCCTATTCCCTGAAATGGCATGGAAGAACCGCCTGTAAGTCCTCCAATTCCACCCATCATATCTTGAAGTAGAGATTCCATGGGGTTTATTGCGCCCATAGCCTGCTGTCCGCCAAAATAATTATTTATCAAACTGGTATTCTGTAAAGAGTTTCCAATGGATATACCCATCTATGTTCCTCCTTATATAAAGTTTGCTGTTAGATAAACTTATTGCTATAATTATATCACGATATTTTTTAGAAAGTAAATAGTATATAAAAAAATAAATCGGTCTGTCATACATAGTTATAATCCTGATGTACCGGTCATCTGCTTAATAAGTCCATAATCGGCATGGTTCATTCTGCTGAAGAATATAGAGCTATGTCAGAAGAAATTTTATTAGAACTTCAGCAGCGTGAATAGAACCTCATTACTTATCTGAGTAAAACAGGGGCAGAGATTTCAGTATTTTAACACAGTGGTTCTACGAACTTATGGATTAGAGTGTTTCTAATAAAAAAATTCCGTAAGTAGGTATAATAAAATGAAGATGAACTTCAGAAAGTTATAATCAATAATTTGCAAACCTTAATTTATACACATAGGGGCGCAAGGCCTTGCTCCTCTACAGGATAACGGTTTTTCAAGATTCTGCAAAAGTATAGTAAATATTTAAAAAGTTAATATGTAACTTCTACTTCTTTCTTTTCTTTATCAGTTTTTATAAGTAATTTAACTTTTGTTCCCCGGTTTTTAAGGAGCAATCTATTAACTTTAACCAGATTGAGGCCGGAACAATTTATACCGTCAATTTCAAGAAGAGTAAAGGAATTTTTAATTCCGCTTTTTGCCAGAGGGGTATTCTCTATAATACCTGTAAATTTGACTTCCCCCCTGGGAGTAATATATACATAACCTCCCGGCCCTGTCAGATTTTCCTCACAGACAAGATAAATCTCATCTTTATCAAACTTAATTGAGCTAAGATTAGATGGTTCGGTATTTCTCACATCCAGAAAACACATAGTGTCTTTATTTATACAGACCTTTTTATTATAGTCTTCCAGGTAAGTTTTTATGCCTGTGAGAGTATAAAGATTCTTATTTCCTTTGTTTTCAATCCTGAATTGAGTTATATAATCCTGCCCATCTTTACTGCTGTCCATTATGGAAAGACTGTATTTTCCCATCCCTTTCTCATCAAGATAGGATCTGAAAAAATCATTCAGGTCCGTAGAAGTTGATTTTTGCATGACTTTTCTAAAATCTTCCGTACTTGCAACTTTACTACGATATTCCTTTACATATTCTTTTATTCCATTAAAGAAAGCTTCTTCACCCATTATAAGTTCCAGACTTTTAAGTATAAGGGCACCTTTATAGTAAGCTACAGCTACCTGAAGATCCTTTTCTTCTATTTCCGAAGCTTTTATTACAGGCAGATCATAACCGTAATATGCCATATATATGAGCTTGAGACGGCGGAAACTTTCTGTTTCCACATCTTTATCAAATACTGACTTTAAAGCTATAATCTCAGAAAATTTTGCAAATCCCTCAAAAAGCCAGTAATCTTTAGATGCATCGGCAGAAACTATATTCCCCCACCAGGTATGCGAAACTTCATGGACTACATTTCTGGTAGGGAAGAGTATTTCATTATTCTCTATTTTTTTTGTAAAATACCCTTCACCCAGTGTCATGGAATTGAAAAAACCTGAATAACCTCCTGTGATGCCTTCCGGAATGGCCATGGCTTTATATTCTCTCAAGCCTGTTGCCCCAAAGGTTTCTTCAAAATATTTATAAGATTTATAAATTACATTGGCCACATAGTCTACATTTTCATCTATAGAATTAAAGGGGACATAAAGTTTTACTTTAAATCCATCGGTGCAGGCCTTTTCTACCTTCCGGCATTTACGGGCAAAAAAATAAAGGCTTCTGTCAGTTATATTCTCATAATTTTCCCATTTGTAAATTTTTCTTCCCTGAATTTCAGATATATAATATAATCTTCCTGAAGCCATTACTTCAAATTCCCGGGGTACATCAACAGATAGTTTAAAAGGAGGTAATCTCTTACAATCTGTACCTTTTATCTTTGGATACCAGTTGTCAGTCCTTGTGATAGAGGAGTTTATGCGGCAGTCAGTATCTGAGATATTAAAAGCAAAAGTTGCGTAAGAATCAGATGGGTCTTTTCGGGGATATATTTTATATGTAAGAAGAAGCTTTTCTGTTTCCCCCTGTTTAATGTCTTTCTGGGGTTTTAGCATATTATTTCTGAATTCATATTTTAAGGGAATATTTTTTTCATCATAAACTTTGATATCTCTTAAATCAATACCTCTAAAGTTTTTGCAGAGGTTGATTTCCAGTGGATTATCCTGAGACGAACTGTTATGTTGAATTTCCATTAATGCTTCTACAGAAAGATAATCATATATAGAAGAGACCTGTACTTTAATATCATAACGAATTATATGAAAATCTCTTTCCTGAGCATTTAAACCAGTTGAAAGTAGCAGGAGTAATAAAAATAAAAGAGATATTTTGTACATAAAAGAGTTCCTTTCCAAAATAAAACAGGCGAACCGAAGTTCGCCTGTTTTTAAGTTTACTTATTATCTTCCGCCTGTATATTTATCTATAACACTCTGAACCTCCGGATCCTTATCACCCTTACTAACAGGGAAGAGTTTATAAGAAACGCCTATAATTTTTTTACTTACCGGGTCGACTTCGAGAGATACATCACCTACATATTTGCCATGGGAGGCGGCTTCCACTACAATTGTTGTTCTTCCATCAGGATTTCTTACTTCTTTTGGATCATGGAGTTCCTGATGGTCATGGCCTGCTACTATAACATCTATTCCCGGAACACTTGAAGCAGCATCAACACATCTGTTAATACCTTCGTGGGCTACTATTACAATTACCTCGGCGCCGGCCTTCTTTGCTTCCGGTACAAGTTTTGCAGCAGCGCTCTGAATTGAATCTACTTTTACATCATAGCCTACCTTTGGATGTGCTTTGGTGGCCATTTTAGGCGTACAGAGACCTATGAAACCGACTTTTACACCATTAACGTCTTCTATTACAAAGGGCTTTGTATGTTCCAGAGGCTTACCACTTGATTTATAAGTAATATTTCCCAGTAACACCTGGGCATCCAGCTTTGGAAGTAAATTCTCTTCGAGGTATTTGCCTCCGTGTTGAAATTCATGATTTCCAGGAACAAAAATTTCCGTACCTGAGGACTTGAATATTTCAGGAATAGGTCCCCAGAACTGAGGCCCCGGTTTGTCATTCCAGCTTTCATAGGTAACATCACCTGTATTTACTATGAAAGAATTAGGATCTCCATAAACTTTCTCTCTTCTTTTTATTACTGCAGCCTCACCGGAAAATTTTGTAAATTTAGGATCATGTTCATCATTTGTATGAATTATTCCGATTGTAACCGGATCAGCAGCTTTTGTAACCATACTGCTTCCTTTGAGTACATTTTGAATAGTAGGTTCACCTAACTTGAAATTCCATTGTTTTTCAGGGATATCAGTATCTGGAGTTTTTGAAATAGATACTGCATCTTTATTCATAAATACAGAGAGGACATCTAAATTTATTTTTTCTTTGGAAACTTCTTTAGAAACAGGAGATGGAACGTTTACATTTGTCTGGCTGGATATTTTCATTAATATTTACTCCTTACTTAAATTTTTTTAAATTAATAATCTTCTTCCTACAGAATAACCCAATTTACTAATAAAATCAATATTATTATGTTAATAAATTGTTAACAAATAGCAACTAAAAAATTTCATTCCTTTATTCTTTTTACTCTTTTATTTTTTTCTTTTTCTTTTTTTTCTTTTTAATTACTTTTTCTGATGCTCCTTCCTCTGGCTTTCCAGGAGTTACCGTTATTTCTTCAGGAATTACTGCTGTTTCTTCAGGATCTGCTGCTATTTCATCAGGGGCTTCAGATATATCATTTAATGGGAGAGAAGAAATTTCTCCGGATGATGACCCTTTGATTTCTAATGGCGGCAGTTCTTCAAAATCTTTTATTTCTCCATACTGTTCTCTCAGTAAATCCTCTATATTGATATTATCTAATCTAATAGTTCTTTGCCCTAAACCATCCTTCTCACTATCTGTTAATTCCTCATAATTATCTTTCAGGACATCTTCTATTTTCATTTCATTAATATTAGATATTTGTATTTCCAGCTCTTTTTCAAATTCCACGTTAAATTCAGGTAAAACTTCAGCTTCTTGTGTTACTACAGGAGAGATTTCATCTTTTACGCTGGATGAAGTAGTACTTCCAAAAAAACCAGGTCTGGGGAAATTATCTTCATCTACTTCAGGGGGAGGTAAATCATCTTCTTCCTCAAGTTGCAGAAGTTCTATAGGAAGAGGTAAATCTTTTTCATCTGTATCTAAATATTCACTTCCATTGATTTCATTTATCTCTTTATTAATAATACTGAAGTCTATTATTTCTGATTTGTCTGTTTGTATTATGAAATCATCAAATATATCATCTGTTTTCTTAGCTTTTTTTACCAGAAATTTTTTCTGTTTTTTCTTTATTATTGGTTCTTCATCTAATGATTTTTTTTTCTTTTTCTTTATTATTGGTTCTTCATCTAATGACTTTTTTTTCTTTATCGTAGCAGTACTTTTATTTTTTAAAGTTTCAGAAGATAGCTTTTTCTTTTTAAGTTTTTTCTTCTTTTTAAGATCCTGAAGAGAGGATTCCTCTGATGGTAAAGCTGAAAGAGGTTTTTTCTTTTTTTTCAGTTTCTTCTTTTTTATGTCAACAGGTATTCTATCTTCTATTAATCCGGCAAGAAGCTTTTTCTTTTTTTTAAGCTTTTTTTTCTTTATGTTTTCCAGAGAGACTTTTTCTGCTAAACTTTCTTCTTCAGGCTTTTTCTTCTTTTTTTTCTTTATTTTTTGGTGTAATAGTTTATCTCTAATTTCGCTTTCTCTTGGTTTTTTCTTTTTGAGTTTTTCTCTGCCAGAAGTTTTTATGTCTTCATGACTTTTCATAGTAATACTTAATCTTTCCATAATTTATAATTTAAGGTTTATCATTCCACATTATATCATTCCTTACTATAAATGGTCAATTAATTTCATAAAATAAAGGCAGGTAAGTTTTAACATATGTGGTAAACAAAAGGAAAAATGTGTCTGTGTCGAATTATAAAAATAGTATTTTATAGCAAGAGGATAATAACCTTGTCTGATATAGAGAAATTTCTTAAGGATTTAACCAGAGCAGGTAATCAACTTGATAGAATTAAATTGCTCAGGAATAAGAGTGCAGAAGTTACAGAAGAGATCTTCTGGATTCTACATTTCTATACAACAGTTTTTTTAGTTAAAGGTAAATGGCCCCAGTCCCTGGAAATGATGGAACTGGTTATGGAATTAAGTGATATTCTTAACACTATGGATCTAAATATCCATAGTAAATATCTTCAGGTTTCATGCTATCAGCTTTTAGGGGAATTTAAAAGAACGGAAAATTTATTAAAAGAAAGAGTTAATATATATCGCTTTTTGAAAGAATGGCGTGAACTTGCAGAGGCTCTTTCCCAGCTGGCAAAGCTTTATATTTATCAGGGAAATCTTAGTTCCTCTCTGGAGGCTTTTAAAGAAGCCTCAGAATATTTCCTTAAGGTAGAAGACTGGCAGGAACTTGCCTCTTCCTTTGTTAATATTGGTGAAATCCTTTTTTATCAGAATAAGATTGAAGAGGCTTTAGTTTGTTTTAGAGAAGCTTATAGTTATAGCCAGAAAGCAGTTATAGATTCTACAGAGATTCAATGTCATAAGTGGCTGGGCTTTATTTATGCTCAGATGGGAAATAATAATAAAGCTTTAGCACATTTTCAGGAAGCTAATAGAAAAATTAAAAATCCTTTGAGTTTGGATCTAATATATTCTCTTACTAACCAGGCAGAGATTTTAAAAAGAATGGGCTATTACAGAGAAGCTTTTCTTTATTATAAACAGATTTTAGAATTGAGGCGTGAGATTGATTTCAAACAGGCCCTGGGTCAGAATATATATTATAAAGGTTTAATATTATTGCATGTGGGGCTTCTGGAGAGAGCTTATAACTGTTTCTGGGAAGCTCTTCATATCTTCAGACAGATAGGAGACTGGCAAACAGAACTCTGTTTATTATTTTCCATAGGAATTGTCAGATGGAAAAGGGGTGAAAAAATTGATTCAATCTCTTTTTTCCTGGATGCCCCGGAAGAATTTAAAAAAATGTCAGTAGACAAGAAACATTCTTTTTCTGAAAGTTATAATTTCAGTCCTGTAGCATTCAAATATATGGATAAGGGAATAACAGAATTTCATTCTCCTCCTTATATTGGTAAAATACAGTTTAGCTCTGGAACAATATTTGAATTTTCAGATGAAAAGACATCGAGTAAAAAACTATTTCAATTGCTGGAAGGTTTTTTAGGTAAAGAACAAAAAAATGATCAAATATCATATAGAACTGAAATCCCTATGGTTAATCGTAAAGTTCTTCAGGAAGAACTGGTAGAAATTGCTTTACTGAGCTATCAACTGGAGAATTTCTCTGAAGCCCTGAATTATTTTAAAGAAGCCCTGTGTATAATATTGTTCAGAAGAGATGATAAAGGAATATCATCAGTACTGGAGTGTATTAAAGAAATTTATCAATATACAGGTAATTATAAAGAAGGAATAAAGTTTTTTTCTGATTTTGCCGGGAAGGCCTTTAAGAGAAAGATGTATAGAGCAGTGGCTTCTTCTTATTTTTTCCAGGGTAATTTACTGGTTAAAATGAAGAGATTCTCTGATGGCATGCTCAGTTTGCGTAAAAGTCTTGATATAAGAAGAAAGATTGGCGAAAGAAAACCATTAATTCATATACTTTTAGAGCTAGGACGGTTTCATAAGGAACAGAAAGGATACTCGATGGCTGAAAGATATTTTGAAGAAGCTATAGAAGAGTGTAATAAAGGGAAGAACAGGGAAGAAAAATTATCTGTTCTTAAATTAATGGGATCTTTATTTACTCAACAACAACTGTTTCGTAAGGCTATTGATATTTATTGTGAACTGGCAATTGAAGCCGATTATATTATTCATCTGGATAAGAAATTTGAAACTCTTTTACTGGCAGGTAATAAGTGTGATTTTCTGGGAAACCCGGAATTTGCTCTTGAGATATATATAAAGGCTTTAATCAGTGCTTATAAGTATGGATCCCCGGGGTGGTTATCTATTTTTCTTGAGTCCGCAGGACGAGTTTATGAGGACATAGGAAGGTACGGAAAATCAGAGGCCTCTTATAATTTTATGTTGAAAATTGCACAGAAGGAAATGAGATTTGAAGCTATGGTTGAGAGTTACTGTTATCTGAGTCATCTGAAGTTTATAAAAGGTAATATAAAACTGGCAGAAGAGCTTATACAAAAATCACAGGAACTCTCTCAAAAGACAGACAATAAAATACTTTTCTGGAAGACCCTCATATGTTCCGGCAGGATAAAAGAGGAGATGGGTAAAAGTCAGGAGTCATATAAGAATTTTCTGGATTCATATAAAATAGCAACAGAAGAGTTAACAATTAATTTTATGGAAGGTGCAAGTAATTTTCACCTTGGTATATCTTTTTATCTGAAAGGTAATATTAATCAATCTCTCTTTTATTTGAGAGAAGCCTATCGTTTTTACAAAGAAGAATTAAATCAGGAGAAGAATTTTTTGTATCCGAGGTACAGTGCTTATTTTTATACTTATAGGGGGCTTACATCATTGATGCTTGGCCACCTTGAAGAAGCCATTGAATATACAATAAAAGCTCTGGAAATCAATACTGACCTGGGTATTCTTCCCGGTATTGCCGGTAACCTTTCGACTCTGGGAGAAGTATATGAAAGAATGGGTATTTATGAGAAATCAGAAGAGTATTTTAACAAAGCGCTGAATATTTATGAGAATATAAAAGACTTTATGGGTAAAGTACGAACCTCTGGTGATATAGGCCAACTTTATCTGAGCTGTAGACGTTATTCCGAAGCAAAAGAGCTTTTTGAAATGGTTTTGAGTGATGAAAGAGTTATACATTTAAAGAGAATATGGGCTATTGAAATGCAAAATCTGGGTTTTGTATTTTTCAGAATAAAAGATTTTGAAAAAGCAATAGAGAAAATAAATAGTGCTATTCCAGTTTTTCAGAATATAGAATATTACAAAGGTCTGACTTCAGCATATGGATATCTTGGGAATATAAATCTGTCTCTTGGAAATATAGATACAGGAATGGAATATTTTCTCATGGCTTTTGAGCTATGTCAGAAACAGGGTTATCTTAATAATCAGGTTAATCTCTTATTCCAAATGGCCAGAATAAAGAGAATACAGAATCTTTACAAAGAAGCTTTAGATTTACTGACTCAAATGGGAGAGATTTTAAAAAGAATATATCGGCCAGATCTTTCCTGGAAAATTAATTTTGAGCTGGGAATTTTAGCAATGAAACATAATAAATACAATGAAGCAATAAGTTTTTATAAGAAAGCTGTTGAAGAAATAGAAAATTATGGATGGTTTTCCCTTATAGAGATTTCATCGAGAGATATAGATGAAAATTTAACAGAATATTACAAAGGAAATAGATTATATCAAGTTTTTATAGATTATCTGCTGGAAAGGGGGCAGAATGAGGAGGCCTTTGATCTTATTGAAAGAACTAAAGCTTTTCAAAGACTTGGTAATAGACAACTTGAGAGAGCAACATTTACACCTGAAGATGAGTTATTGAAGAGAGAGTTTGAGTTAATTGACTCTATGAAAGAAATTTTATATCGTCTTTCTAACCAGGGAGACTTAGAAGTTGAACTAATGCCGGACCTGCACAACAGATACTTAGAAAAGAAAAAAGATTATAAGAATCTAATTGTAGAATTACTGAAGAAATATCCTGAGATGAAGTCAACCTATACTATGTTATATTTATCTTTTCAGGATTTAAAAGAAAAATTGACCCGGGGTACATCATTATTAGAATATTATTTTACTGCCAGGAATACTCTTGTATTCTGTCTGTATTCTTCACCGGAAGGTTTTTTTAAGCTAAAACTGGCTCAATTACCCTTTCCTGAAGAAAACCTCAGAAAGAATCTTCCAGAAGAACTCTCTTCTGAGGAACTTAAAAAATTATTTACTTATATAAGTGAAAGATTTCCTGAACTGGAAAATTCATCTTCTGTGTATTATATAATTGAAAAGGAATTGTATGAATTGATTGAACAATAATGAAAATTTCTATGTATATGAATTATTTATGGTTTGTATAAAAAAAAATAAAATTTACCCTTTACTTTTTCTATTTTGAAGTGATAATAATGATAGATAACTGCAGCTTTGTAACTTAATTGAGTAAATTTTAAGGAGGTAATTCAGAATGGTAGGAATTGGGAATGCAAGTAATTTAACAACTATAGTAAATAATTATTTCGGCGGTGGAGGCCTTATGGGGATGGGGATGATGCAGCAGAATCCTCTGCAGATGATGATGCAGATGATGATGAGCACTATGCAGGGTTTAACAGGTGGCCCCTGTCAGCAGTGTGGTGGTATGGGGATGCCCGGTATGGGGATGCCCGCTATGGGGATGCCCGGTATGGGGATGCCCGCTATGGGTGGTTTCAGTCCTATGATGGGTAACAATATTGGAGGTTTTCTTGGTAATCCCATGCAGCAGAATCCTATGATGCAGATGATGCAGATGATGCAGATGATGATGCAGATGATGATGATGATGATGGGTGGAGGAGCAAATCCCTTTATGGGTGGAATGATGCCCGGCATGATGGGTGGTATGCCCGGCATGATGGGTGGTATGCCCGGCATGATGGGTGGTATGCCCGGCGGTGGATACGGAATGCCCGGCGGCGGATACGGAATGCCCGGCGGTGGATATGGAATGCCCGGCGGTGGATATGGAATGCCCGGCGGTGGATATGGAATGCCCGGCGGTGGAGCAGGTCCAATACCAACAGGCCCTCTTAATTCAGCTCCCGGCAGTGGTGCAGCAGCAGTAGAAATGGGAAGAAGATTTTTAGGACAGAATTCCATAGATATTAAAGGTAAACTGCCTCACTTTACAGCAGCTGGCGGACAGACCAATAACTGTGCTGATTTTGTAAGTTCCTGTCTTGAAAGCCAGGGATTAATAAAGGGACATCATATAAATGTAAAAGAAATGGAAAAAGCTCTAATTAAGCAGGGATGGCGTCAGATACCTCTCAATCAGGCAAAAGCAGGTGATGTCTGGATGAATTCAAGCAGAGGTCATACGGAATTAGTTCAGGGTTTCCAGAATGGTAGATTAAAGCTGATAGGTTCGAATAATGACAGACCTGGCCATCAGGTAATATCTGAAGGTTCTGCCACAAGTGGAGTTGTATATACCAGAGGTTAATTTATATAATCAAAGTTGATAACCGTAGGGGTTTGTTAATCAAACCCCTACGTGTTTTTTAAAGGAAAATGAGAAAAAGACTTATTATAGTAATTATCTTACTCGCAGGGTTTACATTTGTATGGGCAGATCCAGTGGATATCTACTTCAGGGTATCTTTATTGGAAGAACTTTTGCATAAACAGGTTCATAAGTGGATCCTGGAGGAAGATCTGGCAAGATCTGATGGATATATATATACGGTAGATATAGGGCAGATTATGATTTATTTTGCTCTTAAAGGAAATCTGAAGGGCTACAGTACTTTACGGGACTTTGCAGTTGAAAATATTATAGTAAATGATCCCGGCAAACCCTTTACGAGGGGATTTGTAGCCTGGAGATATAGAAAAGGAGAAAAACTTGATGCCACAGGAACTACTGAATCTCTTCGTATAGCTAAAGCTCTGTGGTTGGGGTCTCAATCCTTTAATAGATCCGAGGACAGGGAAATAGCTCTTCTGATTTTAGATGGTTACTGCCGACATTCCGGTATTGATCAGGGTATATGGTTTATAAAAAATTATTATAATTTCACTACAAACTCTTTTGCTACCAATTCTTTCACAGTAGATTATGATCCGGATTTCCTTATGGAAGTTGCAGATAAGACAGACCATCCTGTTTTTAAGGATGTAGCTATAAAATCTTATGAACTTTTTAAAGATGGAGTCTCTCCGTCGGGTTTATTTTATGATATCATTCAGCCTGAAGTGAAAACCCTTTTTCCTGATCTTAATATGAAAGTCTTTTCTCCCAATGACATTATTCAGCTTTCTAATAGTTGTAATATAGCCGATACAATTATAAAAGGCGACCCTGAGATTGCTTTAAAGACATTAAATTTTTCTATCTCTCAGAAAAAGCTTTACAGGTATTACTACGGAAGGACGGGTGAACCTGTGACAGATACAAAAGCAGCTCTTTCAGAATATACTGCTCTTGTGGAATTATCCTCTGGTTTAAATAATATAAAAGCTCAGAAGGATTTTTTAGAACTTGTTTTACCCATGTGGAAAGGATTTTATAAAAAACCATATAACCCAAAGCTTTACACTGCCAGTGAAATTTTACTTGCTATCTATGCACTTAAGGAAAAATAAAAATTTGATTTTATCTTTACCCTTAAAGTTTTTTGAGTTATAATTAAAGTTTAAGATTTCTTTAGCTTCCAAGAAATTTGTAATTAAGCTATTAAGGAGTAATTTTGATTATGGAAGATAAGCATATAGATGAAATAAGAAATTTGTTTTTGAAGGTTTATCACAAATTTTCATGTCAGACTCAGATATTAAAAAAAAGCTATGGTATAACAATTCATCAGGCAAATATCATTCTCTTGCTGAATAATAAAGAATGTATATCTATGACAGAATTAAGTGAAAGGGTTTATCTTAATAAAAGTACTGTCTCAGGTATTGTATTTCGTATGTTTAAAAAAGGATGGATCAATGTAGAGAGAGTTGAAAGTGACAGGAGAAGATTGAAAATTACTCTTACAGAGGAGGGTAAAAATCTTGCTCAGTGGCTTGAAGCTTCTCAGGTATGGAATATATTTACCCCTATCGGTAAGCTTCCTGCAGAAAGAATAGAGTACCTTCTTATAGCACTGAAAGAACTGGTAGGCCATCTCGACTGGTCTCAACCTTCTTCTGAGGACGTGTTTTTAACTATTGATGAACATATACACAGTTTTTTTGAGAAAAATATGAAAGAATAGAGAGTCCTCTGCTAATACTTTGATTTAGAAAAAATAGCTAATACCATTTCGCTATCAAGTGTATTAAATTCAGCATTGAGGCTACTTAGTACCGCAACAGGTAAAAAAGTATCCAAAAAACATATACACCTGTCTCTGCCCGGGCTCTGGAGCAAAAGATATGCCGTCAAAGGAGAAAGTTATAATTTAAATAAATACAAAACTGTATATTTTGTAATAACAGATTTCATTGTAACAGGATCATAGATTTTGCGTAAGAGCCCGGACAGGGACAGACTTGTGAGATGGATACTAACTTGCCTGTTGCGGTACTTAGAAAAAATATGAATGCTTATACTTCTTATATCTGAGCAATATACTTTAAATTTCAATAGGGAATTAAGTTAAAACTTTCTTTAAGGACGCCATCTTTTTCTCCATAGCCTCAATGCCGGGTTTACTGTTTTGACTAACTATTATATAATATACATCCAGGTTAAAGCGAATCCGTATTATATACTTTTGCATATTATAGCCAGAATCTGACTCGTTAAAATAATCCCTATAAGAGCTACAGGATAAATAGATGCAAAAACCAGATCAGGTTCTTCCGATTCTGTTATACCGGAAATAATAGAAAGAGCAGGGGTACTGGTTATTGCTCCTGCGATACAGGATAAACTGGTAATTAAATTCATTCGAAGATATCTTTGACTTACATATAGCATAGATGTCATAATGAGCAAGATAATAAATATTGAAGATAAAAGTATTAAGATAACTGTAGAGAAATTCATAGCTATAAGTTCTGTCCCAGCTTTTTCTCCTATTCCTGCCAAGAAAAGACTCAATCCCAGTTCTTTTAACACATTTCTTGCAGCAGTTGTCATTTGACCTGTAAGAAAACCGAGTCTTCTAAAATAGGCAAGAATCATACCTACCAGTAGAGTTCCACCTGATGTTCCCAGCATAAAGGTTCCCATACGGCCAAGGGGAATATGAATACTCCCTATAATCATACCGATGGCTATACCAAAGGCCATAGAAAGAAAATCCACTTCTCCTATTTTTTTCTCTTCTTTACCGAGGAATGCAACAAGTCTATCGAGATTATTTTTCTTTCCTGAAACTATAAGAGAATCACCAATGTCCAGAATAAAATTTTTTGTTGGCGCAAATTCTATACCGCCCCTCCAGATCCTTGTAATTACAGCATGATAATTCTGTGTTATACCCAGTTGCATAAGGGGCACTTCATGAAGAGAAGGGTTTGTTATAAGAATCTGTCTATTCTCAACAAGGGGATTTATATCCATGTCATCATAGGTTATATTACCGAGAAGCCTGTGTACCATTTCGAGTGATTTTGCTTCTCCTACTGCCAGAACTACATCACCCTTTTTAAAAGTTGTCTCAGGCCCCGGTACAAGGAGTTTCCCTTTTCTTTTTAATTTTTCAAGAGTACATCCTGTTTTTCCTCTTATATCAAGTTCTTTTATTTTTTTCCCTGCTATTTCAGGATTTTCCACCATAAATTTTCTGGAAATTAAAGAAGGATGTTCTTCTTTTATTTTATTTTTTTCTTCTAAAGCTTCTTTATGGAGATCTTTTTTTAATATAGAGGGAATAATCTGAACAAACAGAAGGGGAGCCAGAAGACCCAGAGGAAATACAATACTGTAAGCAGCAAGCATGGGACCTTTCCATCCACTTTCTATAAGTATGGCAAGAGATGAGGCACTTGTAAGAGTGCCTGTAAATATACCGAGACTTATCTCAGTGGGAAAATTAAAGATGTATCCTGTTAAAAGAGAGCCTGCAAGACCACTTATACAGAGTACCAGAGTAATCAAGAGATAGGGTATTCCCTTTCTGCCCAGAAGATTAAAAAATCTTACCCCTCCCTGGATTCCTATGACATACATGAAAATAGCCAGGCCGAAGATAGTTATAAAATCTGATGTTTTTAAGTCTGCTATACCACAAATAAGCCCTGTAAAAAATATACCTGAATTTCCTAAAGAAAAGCCTTTGATTTTAACTCTTCCCAGAGCAAGTCCCAGAAAAAGAACTGAAAAAGTAATAAAAACAGGTTCCGAAAGTATATGTTTCAGAAACATTATATTCTCCAATATAATTTTTATTTCAGAATTGACCTATTGCCGGTTGATTGCATGCCCATTTCAAGATTTTTAAAAATAATCCTGTAATCAGGCCAATAATTACTCCTCCCGATATTGACAGGAGAGTTAATTTACTGATAGTGTCAATTACTGATTCCTTTCTTTTTTCTTTATAATGATTATGAAAAAACATGGTTTTTTATCACCTCCAGAAAAGATTTGATTTGATATGGTTTCTGGATAAAAGCATTAAAGCCATTGTCTTTAAACTGCCTGAAGGCTTCTTCAGGACTGTATGCACTGGATAGAATAACTTTTATATCGGATTGAATTTTGCGAAGTTCCTGTAGAGTTTCTTTTCCGTCCATAACAGGCATGGTCATATCTAAAAGGACACCGGAAATCTTCTCCCTTCGGGTTTTAAATATCTCTAATCCTTCCTGACCGTTACATGCAGTTAAAACCGTAAACCCTGCTCTTTTCAGAAAGGCTTTAGCTATCATACGAATATCTGCCTCATCATCTACCACCAGGAAAGTCCCACTGCCCTTCCAGTTGCTCATTTCATCTGTCTTATGAGGAGTTTCTTCTGAAATACTCTTTAGCACAGGAAATAATACTCTTATTTTTGTTCCTTTTCCTGCTTCACTGTATACTTTAATTGAACCTTTATGACTTTTTGTAATACCCAGGACTGATGCCATACCAAGACCACGTCCTACAAATTTAGTAGTGAAAAAGGGGTCAAAGATTTTATTTCGAACTTCTTCTGTCATACCGCTTCCTGTGTCTTCTATCTCTAAATATACATAAAGTCCTCCCTGTAGATTTTCTTTAAGATAAGTTTCAGTCAGATAGAGTGGATCACAGACCATTCTACCTGTAGATAGAGTAATAATACCGTTATTATCTCCTATAGCCTCAGAAGAATTGATAACAAGATTCATAATAATCTGACGAATTTGAGTAACATCACCTTCTATGGAGGGAATATCTTCTGAAAGGTTATATTTCAGTGTGCATTTTTTGGATATTGAGATCTTAACTAATTGTTCCATTTCCCTGCTTAATAAGGAGAGGTTTATTTTTTCCTTTACAAAACTTCCTTTTCCAGTATAAGCAAGTATCTGTTTTGTTATATCAGCTGCCCGATGTCCTGATTTTATAATTTCTTTTATATTATCCTGAGCCTCAGAATCTGGTGGTAAATCCAGAAGAGTCAGTTCGGCATAACCAAGTAATCCTGTAAGTATATTATTAAAATCATGAGCTATACCTGCGGCCATTATACCCAGACTTTCAAGTTTCTGTGATTGGTAGATTTGATCTTCCATTTTTCTACGTTCTTCTGTGGCTAATTTGCGTTCCAGTACATTTACAAAGATTTCTCCTACAAGTTTAAGTAATCTTATATCTTCTTTTTTCCAGGTTTTTTCTTCTCCTGCTTTATTGAATCCTAGAGCGCCAATAAGAGATTGACTCAGAACCATTGGGATGGCAAGATCTGCCATACAGGCAAATTCTTCCCATATTATTTTTTCTCCCTTAATATTGAGCTGGAAATCTGTAATAAAGTTCTGTACAGACTTTTCAGACTTCGGTATGAAACCTTCTTTGCACCATCTATAAGATTTTTCAATCTTTTTTAAATCCTTTGAAAAGAGATTAACATAACAGTAATGAACATCTACAAATTTTCCTATAGTTTCCAGGGAATTATTTATTTCTCTATCTATCTCATCTATTGTAATATTTATAAAACGGGTTGACAGTCTGGTAACAAGTTCTTCCACAGCAAGTCTGTAATGTAATTCTTCTTCATATTTCCTGCGTTCAGTAATATCCATTACAACAGCAAAAGAATCTGAAAAATTTCTTCCTTCATCATTAACAGATGATGCAGAAAAGATGGTATAAATTTTCTTCCCATCTTTTCGTTTTAATTCTAATTCAAAGAGTTTAGAGGAATTTTCTTTCAGATATTCAAAATTTCCTTTACTTTCTTCATTTATGAAGTCCAGGAGATTAGTGCCTATTATTTCTTTTTGAGAGTATCCAAGGATATTGCTTATTTTTGGATTGGCAAATGTTATATTTCCATGTTTATCAAAGGCCAGAATCCCTTCTTGAGCCTGTTCAACAAGTCTTCGATATTGTTCTTCACTTTTTTGAAGAGATTTTTCTACTTCCTGTCGCTTTAATTCGCGTTTTTCCAGAGCTTCTGCCATATTATCGAAAGATTTTGCCAGCTGCCCCAGTTCGTCTTCTGTATGTGTCAGATCTGTTCTGGCGTTAAGATTACCCAGACCTACCTTAAGAGAAGCAAGTAAAAGTTTTTTAAATCGTTTGACTATAATAAGATTGCCGAATATCCATGCAAGAAACATTGTAATAACCATAGAAAAAATTAGTAATATAACATTACGTGTTAGGATATAATTTACTTCTGAAAGAGCCTGTCCTGCCGGTATGCCGACTCTTATGAAAAGATATGGATCTTTACTGCCTTTAATATATAATCTTTTATAGGCATAAAGTCTTTTTACTCCATCAAGACTTGTTTTCAGAAAAGTACCTTCCTCTTGTTCTCCTTCCATTTTCTCCTGTATTATATTCATCTCTTTCTTACCTTCATAATTATTTTCTGAAGGAAAATAGTGGAGTATTATTCCATTAGGATCAAGTAAAATCAAATTTGAGCCTTCTGGCAGTTCACTCTGTAAGAAAGACAGGGCGTATAGATCAATGTTAAGATATATGACTATTACTCCATCTATGTTTTTTCCATCACTACTTATTGGATAGGCAAAAGGAACAACAGATTTTTCATGAATATTATCTTTTATGTATTCACCTGTAGAAAAAGTTTTTGTTTCTAGTGCCTCTTTAAAATAGTTGCTTTGGGAAATATTAAATCTTTCTTCATTTGAAGCAGATGCCCATACTTCTCCCCGGTGATCTGTAATAATAATATTTTTATAAAAGGAGTTTTCTTTCATGAGATTATGTAAAATCTTACTGGCTTCAATTTCATTTTTATTTTGAACAACAGGTATGTGAGAGAGTGTTATAAGCAATTGGCGGATATTTTCAGTAATCTGTTCTTCCTGTATTGCAATATTTCTTACTAACTGGAGAGTACTGTAATTTGCATTCTTAAATGCAAGATTTCGTCTTTCCAGTCCTGTGTAAAAGAGTATGGCAATTACAGGAAAGGCAGATAGAATGACGAGTAACAGTAAATATGTTCTGAGTGATAAAGTAAGAAAACGTCTCATTTTGATATTTTTTCCTTTTCTCTTCTGCAATGAATGATTTCATAATAATTGCCATAACATTCTTTCTGTGTGAGATAAATAAATTACAGATTCTTATAAAACTAACTATATATAGTGACTCTTATGTTATAATAAAAAATTGTTTCAATAGAAACTACCCGTATAGTTTATAATAAAAATAGTTTCTATACAAACTATTTTTATTATAAACTATACATAAAAATATGTCAATATTCAATTGTTGAAGGGAAATCCTTCAATTAAGAGAATAAATTGTATATTTTAACTTTATAAAGCTATCTGCAGTCAGCTATCAGCTTAAGGGAAAATGCTGAAAGCCGAAAGCTAATAAAGGAGTGAGAAAAATGATACTTAAACATTACATGAAAGATGTAATTAGTGTTAAAGCTTCTACCACAGTCCGGGAAGCAGCATCTCTGATAATTGAAAAACGTGCCGGTACACTTCCTGTGGTTGATGATAACAATACTCTTATAGGAGTAGTAAGACTGCCCAATCTTTTAAAGGTATTTATGCCTAATTTTGTTTCTTTACTGGATAATATTGATTTTGTTGTTGATTTTGGTTCTCTTGAAGAGCTTCATTTTAAAGATATACCTGAAATAGAAAATATTACTATGAAAAAAATCATGGAAAAACCTGTCCTTATATATGAAGATTGTGGATTACTCAGAGCCTTTGCTATTATGGATAAATATAATTTTATGGATTTACTCATTGTAGATAAAAAAAGTCGTCTTGTAGGGATTGCTTCGAGAGTCGATATTGCAGCAGGATTTCTTTCTGCTTCTATGAACGGAGGAACTTTAACATGACACTGCCTCAGATTATTGCTCTTGTAATTTTTATTCTGACCTTTGTCCTCCTTTTGACTGAAAAGGTTCATCGTACTATTGCAGCCATGCTTGGCGCTTCTGTAATGGTTGCAACAGGGATAATTATGAAGTTTTATTTTGCAGAAGATGCACTCCATACAGTGGATTTTGAAACACTGGGACTTCTTCTTGGTATGATGATCCTGGTAAGACTCCTTCAGCAGACAGGTTTTTTTCAGTATGCAGCAATCGTAACTGCTAAAAAATCCCGGGGGAATGCCTGGTTTTTACTTGTCTTTCTCGGTGCCACTACATCGGTGATATCTATGTTTCTGGATAATGTTACTACAGTTGTTTTGATTGCTCCTGTAACAATATTAATAGCTGAAATGCTGCATATAAGCCCTGTACCTTTCCTCATGGCAGAAGCTATGTTATCAAACATAGGTGGAGTTGCTACTCTTGTGGGAGATCCTCCCAATGTTATTATTGCAACTGTAACAAAATTTACTTTCCTGGATTTTATTACTCATCTGGCTCCCATGTCTCTTATAGCATGGGTTGTTACATTGATTGTTTTCAGAATTGTATTTCGTAAAGAACTTTCTCTAAAACCTAAAAATATAAAAGGACTTATGAGTCTTGATGAAGGTAAAGCCCTTAAAGATCCGAAAAATGCCAGAATAATATTAATTGTTCTCAGTTTTGTAATAATATTTTTCTTTTTACAGGGATTACTCCATCTTACCCCTGCCTTTATAGCTCTTGCAGGAGCTTCCCTTGCTCTGTTAATTGTCCGTCCCCCTATGGAAGAAACTATAAGTCATGTTGAGTGGAATGTACTTTTGTTTTTTGCTTCTCTTTTTATCTGTGTGGGAGGGTTAAAGTTTTCCGGTTTACTTGAACTGTTTTCTTCCGGTATAGTGGGACTTGCAAGAGAAAATCTTCTACTTGCAGATATACTTTTACTCTGGGTAGGAGCAATAGCTTCCGGTATTATAGATAATATTCCCTTTACTATAGCCATGGTTCCTGTGATTCAAAATCTTGAAGAGCTGGGCATCTGTGTCTCTTCTCTCTGGTGGGCACTGGCTCTTGGTGTTGGCTTTGGAGGTAATGCCACACCTATTGGGTCTACGGCAAATGTGATAATTGTGTCTTTAAGTGAAAAAACTAAAAAGCCCATTACTTTTGGTCTCTGGCTTCGTATCGGCATTCCTGTAATGCTATTGACCTGTTTTTTTATAAGCCTATTATTTATTATTTTCTTTAAATGGATGAATACGCCGTAAATTTGAATTATCTATCAACGTTTATCTTTTTTGCTTATACCTGACTGCTAATAGATTTTGAGAGGAGGTATTTAATAAAAAATGAAAAAACAAATATACTCAGGTATCAGAGATTTAAGATGGGGTTATAATGGTGAAGGAGAAATTATTCCTTCAAAAAAGGAAGATATAGAAATAGAATGGAATCAGCTAAAAAAATTGACAGAATTATCTATAACGGCAAAGGAGGTTTCCCTTTTTAAAGAATAAGTTAATAAATAATTATATCATTAAGGGTGATAAGAAATGAGCTTTTTAGGTCTTCATATAGATATTACTCCTGAAAGGCGCCAGGAAATATATGAGAGTATAGCTGAGATTTCTGCTCCTACAGTTACCTTTTATGTAATGGTTGCTCTTTCCACTACAATAGCTGCTTATGGACTTCTTGCAAACAGTACTGCTGTAGTAATAGGAGCTATGCTTGTAGCACCCCTCATGGGAGCAATTTTTGGTATGGCTCTCGGTCTGTCCTCAGATGATAAGAGTCTTCTGTGGAAATCTACTGTAGCAGCAGTAATGGGGGCTCTTCTTGCAATATTACTGGGTGCTCTCATTGGCTTAATACCTCTCAGAATGGCCTTTGGGGCAGAAATATTTGCAAGAACAAAGCCCACCATTTATGATTTGATTATAGCCCTTGCTTCAGGACTTGCAGGTGCCTATGCTCTTGTAAATGAAAAGGTAAGTCCTGCTCTTCCCGGAGTTGCAATTGCTACTGCCCTTGTACCCCCTCTTACTACCTGTGGCTTATGTTTTTCAATAGCAAGATGGGATCTTTCCCTGGGAGCTTTTTTACTTTTTCTTGCCAACTTTCTTGCCATTGAGATTGCTGCTGCCATAGTATTTAATCTCTTTGGAATAACAGAGGTGAAAGCAAGGCAAAAACTTGGAATAATAAAATTTATAAAATGCTTCTGGCTGAAAATAATTATCCTGATCCTGGTGGCAGGTTTTATGACAGAAACTCTTACAGGGCTTATTTCAGAACAGAGATTTGAAAGACAGGTTCGTTCTGTAGTTATTAGTAATCTTAGTTCTATTATTGGAGCAAGATTATCAGATATGAATATTGAAAAGAAGAAAGATGGTTCTATAGAAGTTATGGCAACAGTTCTGACTCATTATGAATTTACTCCCTCTCAGGTTGATGATATAGAGAAATCTCTTAAAGAGAAAGTGAATAATAATATAAACCTTATAATCCGCTCTCTTATTTCTAAAGATGCAGACAGAAAGGGCCCCGTATTTATAAGTGAAGAAGAACTCAGGCGTAATAAGGAAGAAATACTTCGTAAAGAAGAAGAAGTAAAAAAACGACAGGAGGCAGAGGAACAGGCAAAATTCCTTCAGAATATAGCAGGAATTATAAGTAAAGATCTGGAGAAAATTTCCGGCGCCCAGATAATAGATATACTCAGAGGTCACCATAAAGATGTTCTCTTTATACTTGTATCAGTTCAAACACCTGAAGTTATAAATCCTGAACTTGTAGCTTCTATAAATGAAAATATTCAGAAAGAAACGGGTAAAGAAATTTATCTTGTAATAAGATCAATTATTACGGTTGATGCAGATGCTAAAAAGTTTGTATATGAAAAAGAGCATGAAGTAAAGCCAGAGGATGTGATTCTCTGGGAAAAGAGACTGGAACAGGCACTAAAAAATCAGCTCAAAGAGATTAAAGGTGCAAGTCTTATAGAATATCATTATGTAAAAGAAAAAAAGACTATAAAAATTTTTGCCATAGTGAGAACACCTGTTAATATAAAACCGGAACAGGTAAAAAATATAGAGAAAAATCTGCGTAAATATATATCACCTCAGATTAATCTTGTAGTAAGATCTGTTGTGGGGACTGATACAGGTTCGGAAGGATATATACCCTATTATGATGAGAGTAAGTTTTTCCCTGAAGAAGAACCGGTAAAGTAATAGACTATACTTTTGCAGATTTCTTAAAAACAGTTGTAATTCTTAAACTTAGTACGACAACAGGTAAGTTAGTATCCATCTCACAGGTCTGTTCCTGTCCGGGCTCTTACGCAAAATCTATGATCCTGTTACAATGAAATCTGTTATTACAGAATATACAGTTTTGCATTTATTTAAGTTATAACTTTCTCCTTTGACGGCATATCTTTTGCTCCAGAGCCCGGACAGGGACAGATGTGCATATTTAAAATTTTTTGGATACTTTTTTACCTGGAGCGGTACTTAGAGTTAATTAGCTATTAGCATTTAGAGTAATTCTAAAAAAAAATGTACCAAAGACAAGGATAAAAATAAAAGGTATAGAAATAAAAAAAGTATGAGTAAGAAAAATGAAAAAATAATAAGGAAATGGGGTAGGCCATATATAAAACCC
>JAKJGF010000334.1 GCA_022704525.1 Bacillota bacterium
GGACCTGCCGCAGTAGTGGACCTCAGCGATTGTACCGAAGATTATGATATTTACACTTCCAAACAGATAGAGGAACGGGTGGAAGTAAAGAAGAATGATATTCTCATAATACATACGGGTTATCTGAAATATTCCTGGGATCAGCCTGAGGCAGATGAAGTTCGCTACATGGTGAAACATCCCGGACCTACAAAAGAATTTGCTCTCTGGTGTAAAAAGAAAAAAATAAAATGGATAGGTGTAGACTGCGGTTCTGCAGATCACCCCATGAATACAAAGATCAGAGAATGGTGTCCCGTGCAGGCTAAAGAAGCAGAGAAATTTTTACAGAAGAAATATAAAAAAGGCCTCGATGATTTCTTCCCGGTTGAAGACTATCAGTTAATGCATATAGATTTATTCCCTTATGACATAATTCATGCAGAAAATCTTGGAGGAGAATTAAAGAGATTTTTAAATAAGAGAACCTATGTGGGATGTTTCCCCTGGAGGTTCGTAGGGGGAGAATCAAGTATCTGCCGTATAGTTGCTATTGAGTCGGCATAAACAAGCTTTCAGCTATCAGCATTCAGCTTTTATGGAAATTACATGCTAAATGTTATTAAATCTATTTTTCAGACTAATTTACATAGTCAGGATTATAGGTTTTATACCAATCTACCATCAAAGTTAGTAAAAACAGCCTTGAGGCTACGAAAAAAAAGATGGCGTATTTAAAGGAAGTTTTAAGTTAACTATACTTTTGCAGAATTTTGAAAAATTGTTGTCACGTAAGGACATCCCTCGCGGAGATCCTGCAAGGTAGAATAAAGCTTTGTTTAAAAAGTGCAAAAGTATAGAAGTTAATTACATGTCGAAATTTAAAGGATATTGCATCAGGTAAAGAAGTATAAGCATTCATATTTTTTGGAGTAGCCTCAAGGTTGTTTTCTTAGTACCGCTCCAGATAAAAAAGTATCCAAAAAATTTTAAATATATATACCTGTCCCTGTCCGGGCTCTGGAGCAAAAGATATGCCGTCAAAGGAGAAAGTTATAACTTAAATAAATACAAAACTGTATATTCTGTAATAACAGATTTTATTGTAACAGGATCATAGATTTTGCGCAAGAGCCCGGACAGGGACAGATTCTAAATATGGATACCAACTTATCTGTTGCCGTACCAAGTTATATCTTCATAGAATGATTTACAGAAAGCGATATTGTAGATGAAAGTGTTTCTTGCTGATAGCTTATTTCTGAAGGCTTAACCAGGGATAGATTAATGGAGCTTAAACCAGGAACAATACTAAATGATATGTACAGGGTTAAAAAACTTCTTGGTAAAGGTGCCATGGGGAATGTTTATCTTGTGGAAAGACTCAGTGATAAAAATGAACTGGTAGTAAAAGAACTTAACTTTTCATCAGACTCGGGAATTGATCAGAACATATCAAAGGAGATCTTCTTCAGGGAAGCAGAATTTATGGCTAAATTTGACCATGCCGCTCTGCCCCGTATATATGGTATTTTTACTCAGGATGACCGGGATTATCTTGCTATGGATTACATAAAGGGGCAAACCCTGGAAGATGTTATAAATAAAAAGCGAAAACCCCTTCCTTTAGAGAAAGCACTTAAATTGACTATACAAATTGCCAGTGTACTGGATTATCTTCATAATTCCTTTTCATTACCTGTTGTATATAGAGATCTGAAACCGTCAAATATTATCGTAACATCAGATGAGAAAGTTAGATTAATAGATTTCGGTACAACAAGATATTATAACCCTGATAAGGTTTCCGATACTTTCAGACTGGGTTCCCCGGGTTATGCAGCACCTGAACAGTATAAGGGAAGAGGACAATCTACCCCTCAGTCCGATATATTCGCCCTGGGTGTAATATTATTTCAGATGCTCACAAAATATGATCCTACCATAAGGCCCTTTAAATTTCCTTCTATGAAATCATTGAATCCTTCTATTGATAAAGAACTTACACACATAGTGACCAGAGCTATAGAATTAGAACCGGTGAAACGCTATATAAGTGCTGTAGAATTTAAAGAAAGTCTGGAAAAATACCTTGAAAAAATTAAATCTTCCAGAAAGACTCTTAAAAAATTAAAAAAAGAAGAATTTTTTAAAATTGATGAAACTGTAATAATAAAATTGCAGAATAAAATTGTTGATAAAGAAAAGTTAAAAATTATAAAATCTCTTATAAGTAAAGAACTCATCTCAAAAGAAGATTTAGTAGCCAGGCTGGGAAAGTCTAAATTTGATAAAAAGGAACTAGGGATAATTCTGCGCTGTGCCAGGGTAAAAAGTTCTGATCTTTCTGTCAGTGGTACGAATTATAAACTTCAGATTTTGTTAATTGTGTTGCTTTTTTATATTATATGTGTAATTATAATCTTAATACTAAAATATAATTAGAATATATAGGAATTTTAATTTTTATAAAGCTATCAGCAAGAAGATTAAGAAAAAAAGCTGAAAGCTGAGGGCTAGTTTATAAGTGAGGTAATAATAATTATGAAGTATTCTCTTATTTTTATTCTTTTATTAATAATTGTTACAAATGATGAAGCTTTCTCTGCCGCACCTTCTTTTAAATTTGCCATTGAATATAGAGTGGAAGAAATAATGAATGATCCTTCTAAAGCAGAAGATTTTGTCAGTGACTATCTTACATGGGAAGGAGAGTTTTTTTCTATTGCCAGAGACGAAAAAACTGCTCTTACCTATGACGGTTATTATCTGGATGAGAATACAGGGCTTCCTTCTAAAACCAAATGCCTCAGTGCCCCCTCAAAAGAATGTCTGGATATGGCCATATGTATTAAAACACTGGAAGGAGATCCTCTTGCTTCTATTATGGTGGCAAAAGGGGATGAAAAAAAAGCGGTATCCCTTGCCTTTGACATATTGAAAACAAAGCTGGATAGTTACCTTTACTACTACAATAAATATCCCGGTTACGGCGGATTTATGCCCTGGTATTCCCTTGAAGAAGATATCACACCTACCCATGACTGGATGAATTATGTTCCCGGCCTGGATAATGGTGAATGGCTCTGGACACTTCTTGTAGCAGAAAGGGTTTTAAGGGAGAAGGGATATATTGAACTGGCAGATAGATATGCCGGATTTATAGAGATGTTACGCCTTAATGTAGTAAAGATCTTTTATGATGAAAAAGCCGGCAAAGTAAGGGCAGATGTGCATATACTGGATATGTATTCCCGTGATTCTCTTTATGAAACTGCTCCTGAGAGTTCCGGTCACTGTCCCTATCTTACGGGTGAACATGGTGTTCATGAAGGTGTAATGATGGTTCTTTTTGTGACACTTTTCGGCAATGGTCTTCCTGAAGATGCCAGGGAAAGAATATGGAAAGACATAAAAATGGAAAGAGTGGAACATAAATATGGCACTACCTGGAAGGGTTACTGGGGATCTGCCCATGAGTCCTGGGCATATCTTTTTATTCCTCTAAGAGATATCCCGGGATACAGGAATATTTTCAGGATAAGAGAAATCATACGTTCTCAAAATGCTGTGGAAAGAGGTTATCCGGGATTTTCTGCTTCGATTAACAAACCCGGGGAAGATGCTTATATATCTGCTGCAGGTATTGAAGGAGTGGGGAGTCAGGATGTTCCTAATAATAATATTTTTGCAATATACGGCGTTTTCCCTGTGTTACTTCAGTTTTCTGATAATCTTTATAAAGATAACTATGGTCTTGCCTGGCTTCTGAATATGTTAAAAGCAAGAAAAATGCAGGGACCTTTAGGCGGAGGTGAGGCAGGTACAAATGATGGCCGGTAT
>JAKJGF010000335.1 GCA_022704525.1 Bacillota bacterium
TTCCACTTTCGTGGGAATGACAAGGAGGGAAACTGGCTATGTTTCTAAAAAATTTATTAAAAATCAATTTTGTGCAGGTAAAATTAGTGCAATAGGTATTCGAACCAACACTTTTTTTACACAACCCGAAAAATATAAAGGGATGATTTTATGAGTTTTTTGTGTTATAATTAATATACATAGGAATTTTCATTATCATTAAATGATTAGCTTCAGTAAAAATAAATCTTATGTTTAAAGCAATCAGCTTAAGGAAAAAAGCTGAAAGCTGAGGGCTGATAGCTAATAATAAAAGTATTTTATAGAAAGAACTTTTATGCTATTTAATACAGGCCGCAGGTTATCCTGTAGACTGGGGGATATATGATTACCTGGACACTCAGAAGTATAAACCATGGGGAACTGGATGGCGGAATTTTTATAGGCTGGCTTACTGTTATAATATCCTTATATTTAATATTTACAGGCCATAAAAATATAGTAAAAAGAAAAAAGACAAAAGGCTATATAATGATAGTTCTGGCCCTTTTAATAGGACTTTTTACTGTTTTTTTAAAAAATTGAATCTTCTTTGAGAGGTGATAAATATGTTTGAAAATGGAGTTTATGCCCTTATAATATGTATAGTTGTATTCTTTATATATGGACGTATTAAACATTCAACTGATAAAACAACACGCCTTACGAGAAGACTTTCAGATTTTAAAACATCAAAACTGCAATATAAAAAAAGTGGTATCTTATATCAGATAAAGCATTTTTTCAGGATAAACTAAGTACCGCAACAGGCAAGTTAGTATCCATCTCACAAGTCTATTCCTGTCCGGGCTCTTACGCAAAATCTATGATCCTGTTACAATGAAATCTGTTATTACAGAATATACAGTTTTGTATTTATTTAAGTTATAACTTTCTCCTTTGACGGCATATCTTTTGCTTCAGAGCCCGGACAGGAACAGGTGTATATGTTTTTTGGATACTTTTTTACCTGTTGCGGTACTAAGAGGTATCAGAATTCAGAATAAAGCCTAAAATTCCTGATTGTTGTATTCTGAATCCTTTATAATTGAATTTTCAAAATGCCTGACTCCTGCTGTAATTCTTATTAAAATCTAATCCTTCCTGATAGTTTCTTAAAATCATCGGATCTCCAAGATGATTTTTATATTTTTACTTTGAATAAAATTCTATCTGTATTCTTTCTCTTCAATCTCTATCATTTCTACACCGGGCATATAAAGCTTGGTAGTGGGCCGCTTCATATTAGAAAGTTTTCCTATAACACCTATTATCCTTTTAATCTGCTCTTCTGTTGTCTGAAGCATTTTTCCGAGTTCTTCGCGATTTATAGTATCTTTCTCTGATCTGAGTATCATTACATTGCCGAGAACTGATGTCATAGGGTTATTGATTTCATGGGAAAGTGATACTATAAGCTGTGATATGGTATTTAATTTTTCTGCTTCCAAAAGCTTTTGTTGTGTTTTTATAAGTTCACTGTTCTTTTTTTCAAGATCACTGGTTCTTTCAGCTACTTTATGTTCTAGATTTGCATAATATTCTCCAAGTTGATCTGTCATTTGATTAAAGGTATCTGCCATAAGATTCAGTTCATCATTTCCTGATATAGTAACACGATAAGTAAAATCACCCCTGGCTATAGCCTTTGTGCCTTCATCCAGTTTCTTTAGAGGATCTACTATACTTTTAGTTACCAGAAACCCCAGAGTGCCGGCAAGGATTAGTATAATCAGAGCAGTTATTATTATGACCAGTATGGCATGGTTTTCAATACTATTAGTTTCTTCTATATATTCCATATTTTCTTTTTCTACTTCTTTTTTTATAGAGATTACATTTGTGTTCATACGTTCTACAAATGGACGAATCTGATTTTTTATTCTTAATCGGACAGCAAGCCAGTCTCCGAATTCTGCCAGTTCGACTATTTTATTTATCTGCTCAGGAAGGCTTTCTTTAATGGAGATAAGTGAGTTAATTATGTATTTATTTTTATTTTTTTCCCTTTCACTATAACTCAACGTGTCTATCGCTTTTTGAATGTTTTTATCAAAATGATCCAGTAGGACATCACATTCTTCCAGTAAAGGAGAACTCTGTTCTGATACAGATCGTTCAAGGAGATTTGTTATAAGTAAAATATCATCATAAACACGCATTAAATATATCTCCTGACTGTGTTCATAAATTAAATAAGTAGTCTGCAATTTTATTATACGAATATAAAAAAAACCAACAGAATGTCCAATTAATCCCATAAGTAATATTATAGAAAAACATATAATTAATCGAGTATTTATTTTAATATTTCTCACTTATATCCTTTCCTGAAATTATTTTTTTAATTTCCTTCGCCATAGTGTCTGTTGCCAGAGCAGGAGTTTTTTTCCCTCCTAAAGCTGAATATACTTCCTGTTGGATTATCCTGGAAATCTTACTGTATTCAGGATGTACAGGACGGGGATATGCCATCTGGACAATATCAAATAAGTATTTTGTATAAGAATTTGCCTCTATAACCTGTGGGTCTTGATAACAGGTTTTTCTTGTAGGACTCTGTCCTGCTCTGATAGCTTTATAGCTTTGCTGTCTGGCACTGGTGAGAAAGGAGATCAGTTTGAAAGCCTCTTCTGGATACTGACTGTATGAACTTATGGCAAGATGCCATCCTCCCAGAGTAGAAATACCTTTTAGACCGCTCTGTCCTCCAGGAAGAGGTGCTATAGAGAATTTATCTTTCACATCAGAGTTTTCGCCGTTGAGTAAAGACCAGGCATAAGGCCAGTTTCTCATAAATACACTGTTACCGCTCTGAAAATAATTTCTTCCATCTTCTTCCTGAAAAACCAGTATACCAGGAGCTGAGATCTTAAGCATTTTTATGTAGGTTTCCAGTCCTTTGATGGCCTTCTGGTTATTGAGAATAACCTCGCCTTTATTATTAAAGACATCTGTCCCTTCTCCTCTTATATATTCCAGATAATTTGCAGTAAGTCCTTCATATTTATCTGCCTGGAATACAAAACCGACTATATAAGGATTTTCCTTTCTTTCTTTTCTGACAATTTCTTTTGCTACTAGTTCCAGTTCTTCCCAGGTATCGGGTACTTTTAGGCTATATTTTTTTAAAAGATCTTTTCTATAATAAAGTATTCCCGCATCAGTAAACCATGGGAGAGCAATTATGTGTCCCTTCCATTTATCTGCTTTTATAGCGCTATGAAGAAAATCGTTTATATCAATATTACCGGCTTTTATATAATCATTCAGAGGTATTAACCAGCCTTTTTCTGCAAATTCTGCCGTCCAGACTATGTCTATTACATAAATATCTATGCCTGAAGTTGAATCCTTTAGCCAGTTGACATATTGTTTATATTTACGGTCCTGTGTCTCGGGAGATTCTATAAGTACCACATCAATATCGGGATTAAGACCTTCAAAGATAGCAATCTGTTCTTCCAGAACTTTCAGTTCTTTCCCGACAGATCCACTTACTATACTGATAGTAAGTGGCTTATTATCTTTTTTTTTACAACTTATTATTAAAAGTAATATGGTTAATAATATGATGAATAGTCGGTGAATATACATGATTATTATTTCTATATAATTGTTTTTTAACCTGCATGTGATAATATTTTCTGGTAATTTATTATACTTAGTACGGTAACAGGCACGTTAGTATTCATCTCACAAGTCTGTCTCTGTCCGGGCTCTTACGCAAAATCTATGATCCTGTTACAATGAAATCTGTTATTACAGAATATACAGTTTTGCATTTATTTAAGTTA
>JAKJGF010000105.1 GCA_022704525.1 Bacillota bacterium
GAGCTTATAGATAATAAATCACTCTCCATAGTTGATGTGGCAGGGGAAAAATTAAAACATTATAAGAAAAGGAATTACAGAGTATTTAATAAATATGGCCCCACGGAATATACTGTTTATACCACCTGTTTTGAGGTAGATAAATTTTATGAGAATATCCCTATAGGTAAATCCGTAGGGAATACAAAAATTTATATACTGGATAAGAATAATAAACTTCAACCTCCGGGATTACCGGGAGAACTATGTATTTCAGGGGCAGGTCTTGCCAGGGGTTATTTAAACAACCCTGAACTTACGGCAGAAAAATTTGTAGAGAATCCTTATTTGCCCGGGGAAAAGATGTACAGATCAGGAGATCTGGCCAGATGGTTACCTGATGGAAATATTGAATATCTGGGCAGAATGGATTATCAGGTCAAAATAAGGGGCTTTCGAATTGAACCGGGAGAGATAGAACAGGAATTCCTAAAAGATAAAGATATAAGAAAAGCTGTTGTTATAGATAGAGAAGATGATGATGGGAACAAATATCTCTGTGCCTATGTTCTGGCAGAGAAAAAGATAAATGTGGAAGAAATTAAAAATAATCTTTCCCGTGAGCTTCCTGATTATATGATTCCTCTTTATATAATTCAGCTTGATAGCTTCCCTCTTAATACCAGCGGCAAACTTGATAGAAAAGCCTTACCTCTTCCAAAAACAGATTTCGCAGAAGACTATATTGCCCCCAGAAATGATATGGAAAAAAAGATTGCAGAGGTATGGAAAAAAGTTCTGGGTATTAAAAAGATAGGTATTAATGATAATTTCTTCTCCCTGGGAGGTCACTCTTTGAAAGCAGTAACAGTTGTGGCGAAACTTCAGACAGATTTTGAAATTACTGTTAATGATATATTCAAATATCAGACTATAGCAGCTCTATCAAGAAATATAACTGAAAGAAAAGATTATCTCAAAATTAAGTTGCCTTATTTAAAAGAAAAATGTGAGAAAAAAACCTTGGAAGACTCATCTTTTAAAGAAGCTTTCGATTGTTATCAAAAGGATATAAGTAAATATAATCAGCTGGATCTCAGGGAAATAAAGTATTACAGCAATATACTTCTGACCGGCGCTACAGGCTATATTGGAAGTCATTTACTTTTAGATCTTCTTAAAGAAACAGAGAGTAATCTTTATCTTTTTGTAAGAGGTTCTACCATAGAAAAAGCAGAACAAAGATTATGTGAAAAGCTTAAGTATTATTTTAAAGAAGATATATATGAGAAGTATAAAGATAGAATTTATTTAGTAAAAGGGGATCTTGCTTCAGACAGACTGGGACTTGCAGACAACCTTTATAATGAAATGTCAGGGATTATTGATTGTATTTTACATCTTGCAGCAGATGTAAAGCATTACGGCCATTACGATGATTTTTATAAAGATAATGTTATTGCTACAAAAAATCTTTTAGATTTTGCTAAAAAAGATATTATAAAAGATTTTCATCATATATCTACTATCTCTGTAGCTGAAGGAAGAGTAGAAGGGAAAAATTATGTGTTATTTACAGAAGAAGATGTAGATATAGGGCAGAAGATAGAAACTTTTTATGGTCAGACAAAACTGGAAGCAGAAAAACTTGTTCTTTCTGCCAGAAGTGAAGGACTTCCTTCTAATATTTACAGGGTTGGAACAGCAGTTTACCATTCAGAAACCGGTCATTTTCAGGAAAATATAGAAGAAAATGCTTTTTATAGCCTGGCAAAATCATATCTTAATCTGGGTGTAATGCCTGATGTAGAAGAAATAGACTTTACCTTTGTCGACTATGTAAGTAAGGCAATATGTCTCCTTCATAACAGAAAAAATCTTATGAATGAAACACTACATATTATAAACAATAATAAAGTGAATCTCTCTGCTCTTTTGACCTCCAGAGAAGGATTTTTAAATATTGAAAAATATTCTTTCAGTAAATTTATAGATTATCTTTACAAACATTATGAAAATCCGCAATTAAAAACTCATATTGAAAATATTATGCTTCATAAAGGCTGGTTCAGTCAGGAAGAGATAAATCTGGTTCTTCTTTCAGATAAGAGTGATATAATACTAAAAAAACTGGGATTTCAGTGGCCCTGTCCTGATATAATAAAGATGAGACCTGTCATACAAAGAGCACTTCTTGATAGAATAAATTTACTTCAAGACATTCCTCTTTTTTCTGAACTTTCCTGTGAGGAACTTTTAGATTTTGCATGCCTTGGAAAAGAGGAATATTATCCCGATGAAGAGGATATTCTCTGGGAAGAGGATATTAACAGAAATTTATATTTTATTATTGATGGCTTTGTGGAAGTGATGAAATATTCAAAATCCGGCTGGCTTGGAACAATAAGGGTAATGGGGCCAGGGAATTTCTTTGGAGAAGGAAATATATGGGAAGAATCTCCATCAGGTATAACTGCCGAGGTGTTTATGGGTGATGCAAGGGTGATTGCCTTTAAAGGAGAAGATTTTATAAAACTTATGAAAGATTACCCCCTTTTTACTGTTAATTTTGTAAAAGAGGTAACAGACAGGGTAAGAAAGCTTGAGAATATAATGATTGAGTTTGGATAAAACCTTTGAAAAATTTATCCGAAAGTTTTATTATTCGTGAAACGTGGGTAGTCCTGAAGAGATAGTGGTAAATATAATATCTACCCATAAACCAACATATCATTTTTGATAGTATTTTCACTGCTACAACCAGGACAAACCATTTTTATTCTCCTTCAATTTTTTCTGTTTATTATATCATATCACTACCTCTTTAGGACTACCTGAAAGGAGGCCATAATTTTTAAAAATAATTATAAACTAACTCCTTATCTGCATTTTTTACTCTCCTGCATTCCAAGATACTTTACTGCCATAACCGTAATATCATCAGACTGGGGAACACCTTCTGAGAAATTTAATACATCATCGACTACCATCTTAACAGTCTGTTCCGGTACAAAATTTTCTATGTTCTCCAGAATTTTCTGTAATCTTTCATCAGAAAAAATTTCTTTATCCTTATTAAATGCTTCTGTTACTCCATCAGTATAAAGGACGATACCATCACCCATATCCAGTTTAATTGTATCATAATCGACACCACTGAAAGCCCCCAGGGCAGGGCCGTTTACTGTTTTAAGGGCCTCAATGATACCGTTCTTTTTGATAAGATATGGCGGATTATGTCCTGCATTACAGTAAAGTAATTCTCCTGTTTTTATATTTAAGGTGCCGTAAAACATTGTAATGAACATATTCATATAATCTTCACTGCAGAGAAGCTCATTTACTAAACGAAGGCATTCTCCAGGTTTATCGATGTTCATAACAGTGGCTTTTAAAAAGGATCGACTTATGGCTACAAAGAGTGCAGCCGGGATACCCTTACCTGCGGCATCTCCTATTACAAATCCGAAACGATCCTGATCTATAAAAGTAAAATCATAAAAATCTCCACCTACTTCAAGGGCCGGTATAATTTTTGCATATATGTCTATCTCAGGTCTTTCTGGAAAAGCAGGAAATTTTTGGGGGATTATGGACATCTGAATTCTGCTGGCCACGTTCAGCTCATTAGCTATCCTTTCCTTTTCAGCAGTAATCTTCTGATTTTCTTCTATATATTTTTTTAGATCTTCTATCATTTTATTAAATGCTAATCCCAGAGTAAGAACCTCATAGGTAGAAGTATGGATAGATATTTTTTCATCCAGCTTACCTCGGGCTACTTTATTTACAAATTTTACTAACTGTGTAACAGGACGGGTAATAGAATTTGCAACTATAATTATAATGATTAATAAAAGAAGAAGGCCTGTAATACCTGATATAATCCTCTGTTGTTGTAATATATATAGCTCTTTCATTACTTCATCTTCAGGATATACAAAACCAATACAGAAATCACCATTTCTGATGGGATAGACATATATACGAGATGTTTTTTTCCAGTAAGGATCAGGGCTATCAAGTAAAAAGCTGTATAATTTTTCAACATTTTCTTTAATAATAGAAATTTCTTGTTCAGTAAACCCTTTCTTTCTTAATTCACTATTTAATTCTCCTTCTGAAAAGGTTCTGTGTTTCATTGATTTTATATAGTTCAGATTAAAAACAAATTTGTCTTTTAATTTATTTTTTATTATATAGATAGTTTCTTCATTAATTAAGAAATTATTATCCTCATCTGTTTGTAGTTCGTCTGTGATTTCTGTAATTTCCTGATCATTAAAACCCAGATCTGCTAACATAAAAACAAGATTTTTCTTGGCTCTTATCTTATTTATGGATTTTACATTTACCTCATATTTCTCCGTTAATTTTTTACTTAATATAGATAGGTTTTTGTCATTACTTGTTAGAGGTAACGAATTACTTTCCTTCAGTTGCTCCAGTATTTCTGTAATTTCATCAGTCTTATCAGTTTTATCTTTAAAACCAAGTTTTTTTAGTTCCCTTCTGAGGTCTTCAGTTGAAAGTACTCTATTATTTATGATTTCCTCAAGGAATTTTAATTTCTCAGGGGGAATATTATTTGTTAATTTATTCTTTATAATTCTTTTATTAATCAAATACCATGGCATTTCTGTTTTTTCTGCATAATCAAGAATTTTATTGGGATCATTAAAACCAGCCTGTTTTAATTTATTGTTCAACTCAATTTTTTCATAAGATTTATTTAATAATGATTTTAGAAAAGTTAATTTATCATCAGGAATTGTATGTTTTAGTCTGTTTATTGTTTTCTCGTTGATTTTGTACCATAAGAATCTCTCACTTGCTCTTTCTTCTAATACTGCTGTATTCTTTGCTATGTCTTCTGATATTGCTTTCTCTTTTGCGATAGTCATCTGATCTAACATTTTAATTGTAAGGGTTGTTGTAGCAGGATATTTTTTGTTAATTTCAGAAAGATTATTTATAATCTTCACTGCACAATTCAGTATTGTTAAAATCTCTTTATCATTAAAAGATAATTTTTTAAGTTCTCCTGTTAATTCTGTTTCTATGTATCTTTTATTTCTGAGAGGTTCCAGAGCTTTTAAATTTTCTTCAGTAAAATTATTATCTTTTAATTTTTTCATAGTACTATAACAGAGTTCATACCAGTATTCCGGATAGGCAAGTAAAACTCCTTTATTACTGACTATGAAGGCATAACCTGTATCATATAGTTTTATATTATTTATTTCATCTGTTAATTGTACCAGTGATATATCGGAAGTAGTAACACCGGCGATTTTATCCCCCAGTTGAAAACGAGTTGCATAGGTCACCATAAAAACCCTTACACCTGTATCCAGATAAGGTTCAATCCATACAGGATTTTCCGAATTTCTTGGTAATCTGTACCAGTCCTGATTGAAATAATTATAAGTATCATCTCCAAGTACTATATATTCAGGAATACCTTCTTTGACTTTACTGAAATGATAATAGGGAGCAAAGTATTTTTTCCCCTCCTCAAAACTATTGGGTTCAAAGGCAAAACATGATCCGTAGATATAATCATTTTTTTCTATAACCTCCTTAAGATACTCAGCTACAATTGTTTCATCTTCAATATTAAAGAAGTTTTCCATACTTATGGCGTTCATAACAGGAATAACAGCTGCTTTGGAAAATTGTTCATCAATTTTTTTTGCCTGATAACTGGCAAGGTTCAGAGCATTTTCTTCCAGATGTTTTTTTACCTGATTTGCTTCATGCTTAAAATTTGTGTATGAAATGAGTGATACTAAAATTACTGTAATACCCCAGATCCAGAAGATTAATTTAAATTTTAAAGTATTTTTCATTATTTATGGACTCCTGTTTTTTATAGTACTATCTACGTTCAATTTCTATATTAAATCTTAAAAGTCCTCCATAGTTATAATGATAAGAAGGTTTTAAGAAGAATTTAAAGAATATATATTGAGTATTTATAAAACATAAAGAGGTGATGATTATGAGTATAAAACAGAAAACCTATTCAAAGGTAATGACTATAAAGGTTGAACCTGACTTATTGAAAAAATTCAAAGATATTGTAGGATATAAGAATGTTTCAAACACCATAAGAGAATTTATGAAAAAAACTATAAAACAGGAAAAGAAAGAAAGATTTATTGATTAGAGTGATTTCTATTAAAGTATAATTTTTCCGAAGAAATAATTTTATTCTTACCGCCCAATTTAGCTAGTCCTTTAGAAAAAGAGACCACATAAGTAAGAGAATAGCAGCACCCATAAGAGAAAGACCTGCTTTTATAAGAGCTATAAGGTCTATACCGGCATCAGGACGGTGCTGATACTGAAAAGCTATTGTAGAGAATTCTACTACTAAAAAAGTAACTACTATGGCTATAAAACGTGATATAAAACGGTTGGTTTTTTCAGTAGAAGAGAGTTCCTGTGATGATGTTTTATCTTCATCTTGAGATGTTTTATCTTCATCATCTTCAGAAGTCTTTTTTAAAGATATTTTAGGGAGAGATTTTATTTCCTGGTCATAAAGGGTTTTTGCCATGTCCAGACATAATCCTCCTACTATAAGGATACCTAAGGGACCTACAAGTGTAAAAAGAAGACTCATAGTTTCTTTAGGTGTATCTACAAGGATATCTAAAAATTTATCTATACTTGATATAGTCAGAAGGATAAAAGCAATTGTCCCTATGATTATAATTACTGCAAAAAGTCCTTTGAAAATATATTCGCAGATCTTTTCTAATAAGGTGGTTTTTTCCATAAAATTAAAAAACCTTTCTGAAAATTATTGAATAATGAGAAAATTTAATTCGGCAAGTATTTTTAAAATCCTTCTACTAAATTATAAGAAAAGGGGAAAGATGAGGAAATTTCACATTTTAAAGAAGGGAAAATTATGATTTACTGGAATAATATATCACAATTAGCGTCTAATTCATAGGGAAATTTAAATAATTGTGATACGTAATGCGTGTGTCTCACGTCTCACGTCTCATATCTCAGGAGTGTGATTATTATGGCATCAAAACGTAAACGTAAAAAAGTAGATTTATACTGGCCTACAGTATTTATTCTGGCCATAGGTGTCCTTGTAGGTGCTCTTTTTCTTGGAAAATATATAGGAGATATATTTGTAACAGGAGGTAATTTAAATTCCTCTGAAGAAGAGAGTTCTTATTCTCCTCAGATAAAAACTCTTGCAAAACCTACTATTATTTCTCAGAGTAAAACTCTTGCCCAGGAAAAGGATAATACTCAGATTATACTTCCTCCATCTTTTAACACTCATCCCAAGGGCGTATATACTCCTAAAGCAGTTTCGACACCAGTAGCCAAAGTAACTCCTACTGTTGGTGTTGAAAAAAATAAGGAAATTGAAGTAAGTGTTAATGTGTCTGCACCAACTCCTGTTATATCCAGTATGGCTAATAAAAATTTAGATTCTGTAACTGATAATAATAGTGGTAAAACTGATAGTGAAATAGATAAGATGATTAATACTACTTCTAATAATAATATTACAACAGAGACTGAATTTGATAGAGTAGAACTGAATGAAGAAAAATCTGGTGAAGGAAATAATAGTTCTTATACATATAAAGTACAGGCCGGTTTTTATGTAAACAAAGATAATGCAAATAAAATGGCAGATAATTTGAGTAATGATGGCTATGATGCTACTGTAGTACAGGTAACAGACGATACCGGTAAGACCTATTATAGAGTTCAGGCAGGTGCTTTCAATAATAAGGATAATGCAAAAAATCTGGTTCAGGATCTGAAAAACCAGGATTATAATACATGTATAGTAAAAGAGAAAAAAGACACCCAGTAATGTTGACGTATAAAAAACCCTGTGTTACTATATAAAAAAGTAGACCGGGTGATCGCAGATAGTTTGCCTGTCTGAGGAAAGTCCGAGCTCCATAAGGCGAGGTACTGGGTAACACCCAGGAGGAGTGATCCTACGGAAAGTGCAACAGAAAATATACAGCCTGTGGCTTAAATAAGTCATTGGTAATGGTGAAATGGTGCGGCTTCCTGAAGGGAGCTTAATGTAAGAGCGCACCGGCAGTCAGGTGACTGACTGGCCTTGTAAACCCTACCTGGAGCAAGATCAAACAGGGGATTGTTCTTCTCAGGAAGACGCTGGTCGCCTGCCAGGTATCTCCGGGTCCGATCGCTTGAGGTATTTGGTAACAAATATCCCAGATAGATGATCACCTTCTCAAAAGAGAAACAGAACTCGGCTTACAGGTCTACTTTTTATATTTTCGTGAAACGTGAAACGTGAAACGTGAATCGTGACAATTATAAAACATCAGTTAAGTAATAAAGCTGATAGCTAAATATTAAAAATTCGTTTCACTTTTCACTTCTCACGATTCACAAGTTTTATATATGGAGTTCAATTATCCTGAAGCTTTCTGGCTTCTATTACTCATAATACCTCTATATTATTTTACAAGAAACAGTATTGCCGATCTTCCCCGGGGTCGTTTTATTATATCTTTTAGTATAAGAATAATTATATTTATTCTGATTATTGCAGCTATTAGCGAAATACAGATAGTAAAACCAAATACCAAACTCTGTGTCATATTTGTGACAGATCTTTCGAAAAGTATAACAGGCAGAAATAAAGAAGATATTAAATCTTTTATCAGTAAAGCCCTGGAAAAGAAGAATAAAGATGATGAAGCAGGGCTTATAATATTTGGAGGAAATGCTTTTATAGAGTTTATTCCCTCTTCAAAACCGAAAGTGACAGACTTTACATCCATAGTTGAAACAAATCATACAAATATTGCAGGAGCTCTTCAACTTGCCCTTGCAATGTTCCCTGGAGATGCAAATAGAAGGATTGTTCTTCTCTCTGATGGTCAGGAAAATATGGGTGATGCCCTTGCTGAAGCAAGTATTGTTGCTTCTAATCAGGTTCCTGTTGATGTGGTTCCTCTGGATAGTTTGCCGGAAAGAGAGATATTTATTAACCAGTTTGATTTACCTGAAATGGTTAATATAGATGAACCTTTCGATGCTAAAGTAGTTCTTGAAAGCACTTTCTCAGGCAGTGTAAAACTGCAATTTTACAGAAACAATAAACTGGCAGGTGAAAAAGTTTTATCAATAAATCCCGGTAAGAATGTATTTTTTATACCACAGGAAGTTCAGAGCAGTGGCTTTTACGGCTATGAAGTTCAATTGATTACCGATAGAACAGGTGATACTATTGTAGAGAATAACCGTGCATGGGCTTATACTAAAGCCCTTGGGAAACCATCTGTTATTATAATAAATGGAGATAAAAAAGATGTTTTTCTTACGAAAGCTTTAGAATTTGAAGGTTTGAATGTTTTTAATACAACTCCTGATAATATGCCTGTATCCCTTCCCCAGTTTCAGAATTATCAATGTATTGTGCTTAATAATGTTTCCGCTACTCAGATGTCTTCTGAACAGATGAAGTTTATCCAAATTTATGTAAGGGATCTGGGAGGAGGTTTGATAATGATAGGAGGAGAAAACAGCTTTGGTGTTGGAGGATACTATGAAACACCTGTTGAAGAGGCTCTTCCTGTCAGTATGGATATAAGAAAAGACCGTAAAATGCCTTCTATGGCTTTAGTCCTTGCTATAGATAAATCAGGTAGTATGGCAGATTTCGGACCCGCCAGGATGGAAAAGATAGCTCTTGCAAGAGAAGCTGCTATAGCCTGTGTACATCTTCTTGCTCCCAATGATCAGATAGGAGTCATTGGATTTGATGATGCGGCAAAATGGATAACACCTTTTCAGAAGAGAGCTGACAATAAAGAAGCCATAGCCAGAGATATAGCCACACTGAGAGCAGGAGGAGGGACCGATGCCTATCCTGCCCTTAAGATAGCAGAGAGTGTTCTTTCCCGTACTGAAGCTATATTAAAACATATTATCCTTCTCTCAGATGGAAGAACTGCTCCTGGAGATTTTGATGGAATAGTAGAAACTATGAATTCCCATAAAATAACCTTATCCTGTGTGGGCATAGGACAGGATGCAGATATACTTTTTCTTCAGTCTATTTCTAAAAAAGGGGGAGGGAGATTTTATCATACCTTTGATGTGCGAATGCTTCCCAGGATATTCACAAAAGAAGCTCTCATTGCTTCCAGATCGGCTATATTGGAGAAAAGTTTTACCCCTGATGTAAATAAATACGGCCAGATATTACAGGGTATAGACTGGGAGATGGTTCCTCCTCTGGGAGGTTACGTGATTACCACTCCAAAGGATAGAGCAGAGGTACTGCTCATTACAAAGGAGGAAGATCCTCTACTGGTTCAGTGGCATTACGGTCTTGGGAAATCCCTGGCTTTTACATCTGATGCAAAAAATCGCTGGGCTACTAAATGGATAAAATGGAAGGATTTTCCTGCTTTCTGGGCACAGGCTTTAAGGTGGACTATGAAAGATACTGAAACTTCTCTTCTGGATGTGAGTGCTTCTTTTGAAAATGGTGAGGGTAAAATTGTAGTGGATGCCGTAAACGAAGAAGGAGATTTTATGAATCTACTGGACCTTCATGCAAAGATTATATCACCATCTATGAAAAACAGTGAACTTGCACTGAAACAGGAAGGACCAGGAAGATATGAAACCACCTTTCCCTGCCCTGAACTCGGAACTTATCTTATAAATGCAGGAGGAGAAAATACAGGATATGAGATGTTGAGTTTTGATTTTTCTATGGCACCGGAATATAAAACCTTTGGAGCTAACAGATTTTTACTTGCCCGTATCGCTCAGGAAACAGGAGGAAGAAATCTTGAACTTAAAAATTATAATATGGTCTTTGATCATTCAATCAAACAGTCTTTTCAGGTGAAAGAACTCTGGCCAATGCTCATTATGTGGGTTCTTTTTCTCTTTCCTCTGGATATAGCCATAAGGAGAATATTTCTTCCTGAAGACTGGATGGAAAAAGTATTGAAGAGATTTAAGTTACCTGAAAGGATTGTAAAAGTCCATCCGGATATTATGCTTTCAAAACTTAAAAGTAAGAAATCCGAAGTGATAAAAGATAGGGAAGAGAAAGTATCAATTGCATCTATACAAACGGACTTTAAGGTCCGGCCTCTTATAATAAAAGAAGAAAAGCCGGCAAAAGAAATTAAACCCCCTGTTAAAGAAGAGACAGGTTCATCCTTATCCCGCCTGAAAAGTGTCAAAAAGAAGGCTTTAGATGATTTTAATAAATAGCTCCTATTATGACTCTAACATGCCCCTCTTGTACTAATAACTGCATAGAAGGTTTTAACTAATATAACTATATCCATCCAGATACTGCATTCTCTTATATATTTTATATCCAGTTGAATACGTTCTTCATAGGAGATAGAATTTCTTCCGCTTACCTGCCAGAGTCCTGTAAGGCCAGGTTTTACACTTAAAAATTCATCTTTATATTTCCCGTATTTTTCCAGTTCCACTATTACTATAGGTCTTGGCCCTACAAGGGACATATGACCGGCTAAAATATTGAATATCTGTGGAAGTTCATCGAGACTGCTTTTTCTGAGGAAATAACCTGTCCTGGTAATTCGCGGGTCTTCTGCCAGTTTATAGCATTTTAAATACTCTTCCATAAGTTCTTTCTCAGTTTTTAAGAGATCTTCTGCTTTCGCTACCATAGATCTGAATTTTATTGTATTAAATATATTACCCTTCAATCCCAGTCTTTTTTGAATAAAAAATATAGGCCCTTTAGAGTCAATTTTTATTAAAATCGGAATGATTATAAATAAAGGCCAGCTAAGAATAAGGAGTAATAATGAACCCGTAATGTCCATTATTCTTTTAATAAAATTATAGCCAAAAGATTTTTCCATCAAATTTATAGGAAGTAAAAGAGCCAGTTCCAGTTTTTTCATATGCATGTTAAAAGGGGCGGGATAACCCCGCCCCTGCTATATTATTTTTTATATTTTTGTCCCGCAGGATGCGCAGAACTTTGCCCCCGGTGGAAGTTGTGTCTGGCAGGAGGGACAGTTAGAAACCTGTTCTACCTTTGCTCCACATCCAGGACAGAATTTTGCCCCCGGTATGAGCTGTGCTTTACAGCTTACACATACACCCGCTTCAGGAATCTTTGTACCACAGTTTGCACAGAATTTAGCACCCTGAGGTAATGGACTGTTACAGTTCGGACATGGCGCACCTGTAGCAGCAGGTGGAGCAGAAGTCACCACTACCTGTTGTTGTGGCGGTGCAGGCGCGGCCTGTGACGGTGGAGGTGCCTGTTGTTGTGGATGCATGGACTGAGCGCTCATCATACCCATAGCAAGTCCCATACCTGCCTGCATAGTCTGGCCCATAATACTGTTACCTCCACCTCCTCCACCACCGGGTTGAGCGGCTATCTTGGCCATAGATTCTGCTGCCTGATACTGAGTATACTGGGTCATATCTTTTATGCCCAGGGCCGCCATACCTGCTCGTTTATCCATCATTTCCTGAACATTGGGAGGCGGCGTTATGGCACCTATAAAGAAATCTACCAGTTCCATACCATATTTGCCAAAATCTTCTTTAACCCTTGCTTTTAATGCTACAGAAACTTCATCGTAATACTGGGGAAGATCAAGAACGCTTTTTCCTCTTAAAAGTTCACCCAGAACATCATTAAGTCTTGCCACTATAATATTTTTCAGAAATGCTTCCACTGTGTTTGTTGTGTAAAGACTCTGGGAACCTACAAGTTTATTTATAAAGAGATTTACATTATCTCCTGTTCCTACTTTCATTGAAAAAGTTCCGAAAGCACGGAGGCGGACAAATCCAAGTTCTGTATCTCTGAAGTTTACCGGTTCCTTTGTTCCCCATTTAAGTTCATTATAGACCTTGTGATTGATAAAATATACTTCATAACTGAAGGGACTTATGCCGGTAACTTTGTCAATGAGCTGACTCAGAATAGGAAGGTTCATTGTTGTAAGATCATGCATTCCTGGTCCGAAAACATCCATAGTTTTCCCATTGGCAAAGAATATAGCAGATTGATTATCTCTTACTACAAGATGCAAACCGAAGACTTTACCTCCAAGGGTGCCCTGTGACGGAAAACGCTGAACTATTTCAGTTCCGGTGGGATCATAAGATTCTATTTTCTCAATCTTTGTCTGTTTTATACCGTCTTTTACAAAAGCCACACTGTCACTGACTGCATCTTTTACCCCCTGAACTGTATTATCTACAGCTTTTTTTACCTGACCAAACATATTATTCTTTCACCCCCGTTATTATATGTTCTCTATCATTAAATCTGTTGTCAAATTCAGTGAGAGTCTTATGGAGAGTTTTTATTTTACTTTTAAGCTTGCCATCTTCTTCTTCACTGTCAACTCCGTTTTCTATAACATTCAGGCTTTCCCCTATAGATTGGACGTACTCTACAAGACTCAAGTCAAATTCATATATTTTAGCCAGTTCTGCTTCATTTATCTTTACGGCATCAAAAAAACCTGCATAACCGTAATCAGCATATCTGATTCTATCAGTCATTTTTTCTAATTTCTTGGATATTTCATCCATAGGACTTAATAAATCCAGTTTCATGGAATTTGTAAGTTCAAGAGTTATATCACTTACTTTTGATTTATGGACTCCAAGTTGTTGTGCAAGATAATCTCTCTGCATTTTGTCGGCTGTTCTTCTCTGTTCTCTTTCAAGATAGCCTCCAAAACCTGGAACAAACTTGGTTAATTTACTAAGTATTCCCCCATCCTGTACCATTTTTTTATAAGCATCCATATCTTTATACTGGTTTAACCAGTTTCTCCCCTCCTTTTTAATAAATTACTCATAGTATAAATATATTTGCATTATAACATATATTTTGAAAATATCAATATTTATATTTTACTGATAGTACTTACTGATCTGAGCATAAATAATTAATATTTTAAAATTTTGTAAGCCAGATAGAATAAGGGTATCCAAAAAACTGTTAAACATTATACACTTCTTCCTGTCCGGGCTCTGGAGCAAAAGATATGCCCTCAAAGGAGAAAGTTATAACTTAAATAAATACAAATATATTCTGTAGTAATAGATTTCATTGTAACAGGATCATAGATTTTGCGTAAGAACCCGGACAGGGAGAGGCTTTCCATATAGATACCAACTTATCTGTTGCCGTAGTTAATATACTGGTTCTTTATATCCCCCTGAAGTAATCACTTTATACTCTGGATTATCTTTTATGTTTATAGTTACTTTTCTCCATGAACCATCTCTTTTAAAATTAGAAGACCTGTAAGCTATCATATATTGACATTTAAATATGCCGGCTAGTTGTTTATAAATTTCCGTTAAATCATTTACTGTTGGAGAAAAATAGAATATACCACCCGTTTCCACGGAATATGTCTCCAGCAATTTTTTATCAGCTGTCGGTTTAAATCCTATAGTATAAATTAAGATATTATTTTCTTTCGCATATTTTACTGTTTCTAAAAAGTTGTGTTTACTTCCCGGCCCTGTACTGCTGTCATTTTCGTCAATACCATCTGTAAGCAGCACTATGGCTTTTCTTTCTTTTTCCTTCATAAGTATTTCTGAAGCTTTATATATGGAATCATAAAGAACTGAACCTCCATGAGCTTTTAAAGTAGATATTGTATTTTTTAGTTTATTTTTATCAGTAGTAAAATCATTTACCCTCAGTGAATCCGAGTAAAAAATAACTGATATTCTGGTTTTATCATCTACCATACTTATAAAATTATTTGCTGCTTCTTTAACTTTTTCTATAGATGTTTCTATACTTTTACTTTCATCAATTATTATTACTATGGAAGGATGGCCAATGTCTTCACCGGAAAGAACTACCAGAGGATTTTGTTCCACATTATCCTCTTTAAGGATAAAGCTCTTGGGATCTATTTCAGATATATATTTGCCATTTTTATCAACAACAGTAGCTGTAATTAATGCTTCTACATGTTGTCTTACTTCTATCTCTATTTCATCAAATGCTTTGCCTCCATCTTTTGTATAAACCACAGCTTTAAGTTTATAATTACCCTGTTTTAGATCTTGTAACTCCAGGGAATAGAGATCTTTAAATACTTTACCTGCAGGGTTATTATTAAGAAAATACTCTACCATGGTTACAGGAGACTTTGTTTTATTAAGGACTTCAGACTGTATCTTCGTATTACCTGTTATTATATTACCTCCTTCTGGTTTTTTTATTTTTATCATTAAACCCTTATCAAGACGAAAAGTAATTTTCCCTTCTGCTTTATCATTATTTTCATTTACAGCTATTGCTGTCAATTCGTGATCTCCACCGGGTATAGTAGAAAAATCATATTCCATATCATAGGGTTCTTTACTGGAACTTCCTGCAGGTTTACCATCAATATAATAATCTATTTTTTCAGTAGAATAACCTGTTTCATTTATTACTTTAACACGGATTTTATATTTTTCTTCTGAAATATCTCTGCCATTACCGGGATCAATTATTTCAAGAGAAAAAGTTTTCTTAATGTTTATAGTTTTGCTGTCAAAAGCCTGTAAACCTTTAGAATCACTTACTATTACTTTTAATTCATAGGTACCGTCAGGAATATTTTTTGTATTAAATTTTAAATTGTATGGAGACTCTTCAACTTTACCTATAGTTTTTTCATTTAGAAAGTAATCTACACTTTTTATTTTGGAATCACTTTTATTTTTTATATCTACTTCTATGAATGTTTCAAGACTTATAGCTTTTTCAGGTTTAATAATTGCAATTTTTAAGGGCCCTTGAAAGTTAACTTCCTTTTCATCTGATACACTCTGACCATCATCAGTATTTACCGTAACTTTTATCTTATGTTTACCCGGAGAAAGGGAAGACTCCGGTAATACAATATAATAGGGATGTTTTGTTATTTTACCCAGTAGTTTTTCATCCAGATAAAATGCCACATAAGATATATGAGAGAAAGTAGAATTAAATACTTCTGCTTCTATAGTCTTTTTTTCTTCTTCAATTGGATATTTTATCTTTATTGTAAGAGTTTCTGAAGAATCAATAAGTCCTGCTATTGCCCATGCAGTGGGGCCATAGTCTGATGGGCGTTTACTGATTGTATTTTCAGAAGGCCAGGAACCGAAAGCCTGCTGATTATTAATAAGATAGGAAACTCCTTTAATAAGCCTTTCATCATTCATATTAATTCCGGCGCATTTTAATGCATAGACTGCCATACCTGTAGTAAGATTATTACTCTTTAAATCCTGAGTTTCACTCCATCCTCCATCGGAATTCTGTTTTGAAAAAAGAATTTCCACATCTTTTTTTATTACAGGATTATCAAGTGTCTGTCCTGTAAAAGAAAGACCAAGAATTTTAAAAATCAGATCCTGAATTGTCTTTGCTTCTGAGGACTGAAGCCATAGTAAACCTTTAGTGATAGAATCATTCCAGGGTTGAGATGTATCATAAAGACAGGCCTGTTTTATGGTAAAAAGACTGTTAGCAGTAACCATTATATCACCCTGCTGTAATGGTGGTTCTAACTCATCAATCCTCCAACTGCCATCAGACTGCTGTTTTGATAGAAGCCATTTGGCTATATTTATTAAACCTGTTTTATCAGAACTTCCTTTATATTTATCATAATAAGCCATAGACATTCCAAAAAATTGTGCTGCAGCAATTGAATTGGATTTTTCAAACTGAAGTGTTCCGTCTCCGAGTTCGCCTCCCCTAAGATAATCACACATTAAATTGAGAGAATTTGTATCAATTTTATAAGTATTACCTGTAGACAGTCCCATAATTGCCTGTCCCTGGACATGACAGCCATAGCATTTATTCTTTTCCTGCCATTTTAATGCTCCCTGTGTAAGCCAGTCAATTCCATACTGCACGGATTCTTTGGAGGTTCTTTTCATACCTGATGGTATATGGCCAAGATATTCTCCTGTTATTATT